>JBARMS010000106.1:0-20882 GCA_049802575.1 Acidobacteriaceae bacterium
TTCTCGCCCTTCAGCCGCACGTACCCTTCAGGAGCCACCAGCCGGCTCGAGTTCCGTCCGATCACCGGAATATTCGACGAAAAGCCCACAGCCTGTACGCCGGGCATGGCCTGCACGCGCTCGCCGAGATTCTGGTAGAAAGCGTCCACCTTGTCCTGCGTGGCATAGGTCTGTTGCGGCAGCGACAGATACGCCGTCATCACGTGTCGCGGCTGAAATCCTGGACTGGTCTCGAGCATGCGCGCAAAGCTGCGCAGCAGCAGGCCGCAGGCCACCAGCAGCAACATGGCCAGAGCCGCTTCCGTCACCACCAAGCCGTTGCGCAGGCGGTGCTGCGAGCGTCCCCGCCCCGCGCCCTTTGAACCTTCGCGCAGCGAATCCAGCACATCGGCCTTCGTGCTGGCCAGGGCCGGAGCCAGGCCGCAAATCGCCCCGGTTGTGACCGTCAGAACAATAGCCAGCAAGGCTACCGGCCAGTGAATCGCAATCTCGTTCACCCGCGGCAGGTCCGATACTTTCGCCAGCACCGTGGGAGCCGCCTGAACCAACGCCGCCGCCAGGCCGAGGCCCAGCGTGCCGCCAGCCACGCTCAGCATCAGCGACTCCACCAGCGATTGCCGCAGCATCGCCTTCCGCGCAGCGCCCAACGCCAGCCGCACACCGAACTCACGGCGCCGCCCCGCCGCCCGCACCAGCAGCAGATTCGCGAGGTTCGCGCACGCGATCAGCAGAATCAGGCACACCGCCGCCAGCAGCATGCGCAGCAGCGGGCGAGCATCGCGCACGGCCTGCTCCTTCAGCGAGCGCACCGTGATGAGGAAATGCACGTCGGGGACCTGCTTCTGGATGATGGCCATCACGCGATGCGCATCGTCCTCGGCCTGCGCCTGCGTCAGCCCGGGTCGAATGCGGGCGACCGCCCCGTAATCCATGTCGTCGGCCTCGGCGCCTTTCTCCGTCGCCGTGAAGCTCATCGGCACAAACAGATCCTGCAACCCCACGTTCCCGATGCCCACTGGCGACTCGAATCCCTGCGGCATCACGCCGATGATCGTGTAGGGCCGGCGGTCGAGATCGATCGTCTTGCCCACCTCATCGGCTGCGCCGCCAAAGCGTTCCAGCCACAATGCGTAGCTGATCACGGTCACCGGGGCGCTGTTGTCGTCTTCCGCCTGAGTAAACGTGCGTCCCAGCACCGGCTGCACGCCCAGCACAGGAAAGGTCGCCGCAGTCATCCGTTCAGCCGACGCGCGGAACGGAGCGCCCGCGCCCGTCGTCTCAAATTCCGTGCCGATAAAACCGCCCACGCCGGAAAACGCCCTGCTCTCGCGCGCAAACGTAATGACATCCGGCGCCGACAACCCCGACTCCGCAAATACGTGCTCGATGCCTTCGTGCAGAACGACCAGTCGATCCGCCCCCGGATAGGGCAACGGCCGGAGAAGCACCGCATCCACCACGCTGAAAACCGCCGTCACGCCGCCAATGCCCAGCGCCAGCGTGAGCACGGCGGTGAGCGTGAATCCCGGCGATCTCCGCAACTGCCTCAACGCGAATTTCAGATCGCTCAGCATGGTTCGTATCGTCCTCAGTTACGTTTTCCGTTCACTAGCTCACAGGCCAACCGCTTCTTAGCTGACTGGTTCTCAGCTGCCTCACTCGGTTCTGAGCGCCACCGTCGGGTCCAGGCCCGCCGCGCGCCTCGCGGGAATGATAGCGGCGAGCAAAGCCGCCAGCCCCAGCGTCAGCGTCGCTATGGCCAGCATCACGGCATCCCACGGTTTCACTCCGAAGAGCTGGCTCGCAATCAGATACCCCGCGCCAATCGCGCTCGGAATGCCCAGCGCCAACCCGATGCCTACCTGGAGGAAGGCGCTCTTCAGCACCATGCCGATCACGCGCCCGCGATCTGCGCCCAGCGCCATGCGCACGCCGATTTCGCTCGTCCGCTGCTCCACGCTGTAGGCTGTAACGCCGTACAACCCGATCGCCGCCAGAATCAGCCCAATGGCGCCGAACAGCAGCACCAGATTGGCGATCATATCCTGCTGCGTGAAATTGTTCTTCAGCACCGTTTCATACGAGTCGACGCCGTAGTTCACCAGATTCGGATCCACATCGCCCAGGGCGCGCTTGACCTGTTCCTCCAGGTTCGGCGGATGACCCGGTGCCCACAGCACGATGTTGTACAGGTAATGCGACCAGGTCTCCCCGCTCTGCATGTTCGCTTCGTCGAAGCGAGTCGTCTGAGCCTCCGGCAGCATGAAAATCGGCTCGATCGGGTCAGCATAACCCCAACCCTGAAAGCGCATATCGGCAGCTACACCCACAATCTCGTACATGCCCGCGTACTTCATCCGGTCGGGACCAAAGTGCTGCCCGATGGGGTTCTCGCCCTTCCTGAAGAAGCGCTTCACGAACGCCTGATTCACAACGGCCACCGGCCTGGTTGTCGCCGTATCTTCCTCGGTCAGGGCGCGGCCCTGCACTACCGGATCGCCCATCGCCTCGAAGAACCCCGGCATCACGCGCGTAAACCCGGAAGAATCGTTGTCTTTGGGAGCCGGTTCCGGCTTGCCCTCCACGCGAATGCTGTTGTTCCAGTTGTCGCCGGTCATGGGCGCATAGAGCGCCGGTGCTGCCAGGCGCACTCCCGGTATGGCCTGCAGCCGGTCATCGACTCGCTTGAACAGCGTGTCCAACTCCTCGGGCTTGTAATCGCCCAGCAGCGGATTGATCCACACGATGTACCGGTCCTGCGCGACGAAGCCAAAATTCTGGTGCTCGAGATTGCGCAGGCTTTGGCCCAGCAATGCTGCCGCACTCAGCAACACCAGCGAAACCGCGGCCTGCGCGATCACCAGCGACTTCTGCGGCCACGTACTGCGGCCGCCGACGGACCGGTTGGCCCCGCGCAGCGCTTCCACCGGTTCGGCATGCGAGGTCATCCACGCCGGCGCGATGCCGAAAATCATCCCCGTCAGCACCGAAATGCCCAAGGTGAACAGCAGCACCACGGTCGATGGCGTCGCTTCCACGGGAACAAAAGTATTCGGCCCTGGCTGGAATGCCAGATGCAGAATCAATCGTGCGCCGGCATAGGCCAGGCCCACGCCCAGCGCCCCACCGATCAGCCCCAGCAGCACGCTTTCGACGAGCGCCTTGCGCACCAGACGACGCCGCGACGCCCCCAGCGCCACGCGAACCGACGTTTGCTGGCGATTTTTCAGACCGCGCGCCAGCAGCAGGTTGGCAATGTTGGCGCACGCCACCAGCAGCACGCAGGCCGCAGCCACCAGCAGCAGGCGCAGCCCCTGGCCATAGCTGGCGCGCATATCCGCCACCCCCGCGCCGCCAGGTGTCAGGTGGAGCGTTTCCTTTTGCCACTCCTGCTTCTCCTGCGGCCCCATGTCGGAAACGTGGCTCGCCAGCCAGCTGTGCAGTTCGGTTCGCAGCTGCGCTTCCAGCGCCTTCGGATTCGTTCCTGGCTTGACGCGGCCGATCAGGTCGAACCAGCACGTGCTCGGCGACTTCAGCCGCGCGGTTGCTCCGTCGATCATCGGCTCGGTGGTCGCCGGCAGCCAGAAGTCCGGCATGCCCCAGCCCGCAAGTTTCGCGCCATAGAACCCCGGCGGGGTAACGCCCACCACCGTGAAGGGATGCCCGTTGATCTGATAGACCGCGCCCACCACCGACCGGTCGCCGCCGTACTTCTGCTGCCAAACGCGATAGCTCATCACAGCCACCGCGGGCGCGCCTTCCACATCGTCCGCATCGGTCAGCGTGCGGCCAATCCAGGAGCGGATACCAAAGGTCGAAAAGAAATTCCCGGAGACGTACTCGCCATTCCTGGTCTGCGCCTGCTCATTGGTTCCAGCACGGCGGACGCCCAGGGGCGCGTTCCCTGCCTGAATCGCCGCCAGCTGCTCAAACGCGGGCGTGTTCGCGCGGAACTGCTGATAGGCCTCCCACGAGAAAAGCGCAAAGTCGTTGGGATATTTGTCGTCGCCCTGCATGTAGCCGCCCCAGTTGCAGCAGCGCACCTCGTCGCCGATCCGCCACAGCTGCTCCGGTCTCGTCACCGGCAGCGACCGCAGCATCACCTGCTCGACGAGCGTGAAGATGGCCGTGGTTGCGCCGATCCCGAGCGCCAGCGTAACCACCACGGTCACCGTAAAACCCGGCGATTTGCGCAGTTGCCGCAGTGCCTGTTTTGCGTCAGCCAGCATGCCTCACCCTTGTCCGTGGAATCCGGAAACTGTGTGACAGTGCAAGCTGTCCGCCAGACAGAATCGGGGCTGACTATCTGATAAAAAACGCACTTACAAAGCGTTGGCGGCGGGCCGGTTGTCCGCAATCAGGATCGTCTGTTCGGAATCGAACAGTTCCGGCGCGCGGCAGCTATGGAGCGGCGGAGGGGACCGGTCAGTGACCAGCGACCATCGCTGGTTCGACCGGCTCTAGCCCGAGGGCGGTTACATAACCGGGGTTCAGCTTCTCGTGCGAGAACTGAATCTGTGCCAGCAAGTCCGCAAAGGCGGCGTCAATGTCTGCCTGCGCGGGACGCGCGGCCAGACGTCTGGATGCTTCGTTATCGCCGGCCCCTCGCGGCAATTTCGCAAACGCGACAATCTGGTCCCAGTGCGCTGGACGGGCAAATGTGACGACCGACGAAGTGGCGTCCATCTTCTTGTAGGGCCAAAAAGCCCATCCGATGTCGTTGGCCTCAAGCGTTTGGCGGAAGCCTGCATCCCACGCATCGGTGTTCTCGCCCGTCTCGCCGCACCACAGCGGGACATGATACTTCGCGCGGAAATCAATGTAGTCCTGAATCGTGCTGACGTCCGTGGTCTTCATCCAGTACTTATGCAGCTGGTACACCGTGTTCGAGTCGAACGGCGGCCCGAAGACGCCGAAGTTCGTATCCCACTGCGCGCCGCCGAGAATGAGCACGTGGTTCTTGTCGACTTCGCGAATCGCCGCGGCTATCTTCCGGTAGACCGGCTCGAGGTCCTTGTTGAATTGCTGGTCTTGCGGGAAGTGCGGAATTGGCTCGTTCAGGAGATCGTAGCCGAGCACGGTCCGATTGTTGGCGTAGCGCGCAGCAATGCGCCGCCAGATGGCCACGGTCTCGGCCTGCGCCTGCTGGTCCTGGTAGAGCCAGGGATAACCCCGGCTGTCGTCGATATTGGTTCCGGTCTGGCCTCCGGGCGCGCAATGCATGTCGAGGATCACGTAGATGTGGTCCTGCGCCGCCCACCCAACAAGCTGGTCGAGGAGCTGAAAGCCTTCCGCATCGTCGGTCGTGAAGAACTTGTAGTGCAGCGGCACGCGCACGGAATTGAAGCCGGACTTCGCAATCAGGTCGAGATCGGGCTGCGTGATGTAGGTGGCCCGCCACTCATGCCAGAACTCCTCAGCCTTCCCCGGATTCAGCAGCTCTTTCGTCAGGTTCTCGATCTCACGAGGCGACTGCGGACCGCCATCGAAGTGAAACATGTAGCCTTCCGGCTCGAACCAGTTGCCGAGATTGATGCCGCGCAGCAGGAGCAGCTTGCCCCCGCCATCGACGAGAACCGGGCCCTGGGCATGCACAAAGCCGGCGGATTGCGCGCAGAGCGCGGCTCCGGAGAAAAGAAGTAGGCAGACGAACGCAACGACGGAGCGAAGGCCAGTGTGAGTCACGCACAACAGAGTAATTCAATCGAGAGCGGAAACCCGCACGTCCTCCCCTACTGCGCCTGGAGCCAGTGCGCGTAGGGGTAAAGAAGGAGGAAGACGATCAGGGCCAGAGCCAGCACATCGGTGTAGAGCAGCAGCAGGACACCGCCATGATAGAGGCTCCAGCGGCGGCGCAGGCAACGGGTGGTTTCCCATGTGCCATACACCGCGGCCAGTGTGGGGAGTATGAGCAGCAGCGACGGATGAAAGTTGGGAAAGCCGGCCCAGCGCAGGGCCAGAATGAGGCTGATGAGAACAACCACTGTCCCCCGCACCAGCGAACGAGATCGTATATTGAAGACGGCGTTGTACATCAACCATGACTACTGTATCGAATTCCGGAGCTTTAGCCGCTGCCAACTCAGGAGCAGCAAAAAGAGAGCGCATCGTCCGCCGCGTGGCTCGCGAGCTGCGTGACGGCTACTACGTCAATCTTGGCATCGGACTGCCGACGCTGGTGGCGAATCACGTCCCGCCAGGCATCGAAGTGGTGCTGCAGTCAGAAAATGGGATGCTCGGCGTGGGGCCGTACCCGCTGCCCGGCGAGGAAGATCCCGATCTCATCAATGCCGGCAAGGAAACCGTGACCGCGATGCCGGGCACGGCTTATTTCTCGAGCGCCGATTCGTTTGCCATGATCCGCGGCGGCCACATCGACCTGAGCGTGCTGGGCGCGATGGAAGTCGATGAAGAAGGCACGCTGGCCAACTGGATGATCCCCGGCAAGATGGTGAAGGGCATGGGCGGCGCGATGGATCTGGTCGCCAGCGCGCGGCGGGTGATCGTCGCCATGGAGCACACGACGAAGGACGGCGCCCCTAAAATCCTGAAGAAATGCACGCTGCCTCTGACCGGCGTGCGCGTGGTCGACACGATCGCCACGGAAATGGCCTGGATTCGTGTGACCCCCCAGGGCCTGGTGCTGGAGGAGTTGGCCCCGGGTTTGAACGTCGACGATGTACAGAAGGCGACGGAACCGAGGCTGATCGTCAGCCCGTCGCTGAAAACGATGGACTGCTAGCCGCTAGCCGTTCGCCACTTCGAGCAGCACGTTGAGGAACGTATCGCGGTTCAGATCGAGCACGTCGCGGGTGATGATCTTCCAGTTCCAGCGCCCTTCCGTCAGGCGTTTGATGGCCGAGCTGGATCGGTCGATCGTTGACGGGATCAGCATGGATTCCGTGCCGCTGTCGAGCAGGGACATTTGCACGCGAGAGAGTGGGCCGACCACGTCGACGCGGCCGCGGGAGCCGGCCTGCAGGGTGCCGAGTGGCTCGAGGGTCACGGATTTTGTACCGATCGTGATGGTTTTCTGCTGCACCGCATACAGCCCGAGGTGCTCCTCATTGAGCTCAACCTGGGAGTCGGTCATCGTGATCTGGCCGGCCTCGAGGTAGGGCTTCAGAAACGCGCTGATGCGCGAGTAGAGCAAATCGAGTTGGTACAGCCACTGCTCTTTTTCGGCCTGCCAGTCGATTGAGGCTTCCTCTGCCCGTCGGGCGGCCTCGTGCTCGCGCTGTACGAATTCATCAAAACTTGCCAGCGACATCGGAAATATCTCCAGGAGTGCGCATGATAGTGACCCGATCATAACGCCGGGCCGGGGCCTCCTCCATGTTACGAAAGGGGGATGCCTGCGCGGCGCACGTCGTGGGCCGGTGCGCAAAACATTTGGCCGGGAGTCCCGGAAACAGCGTAAAATCCTGGCCGCCAGGCGTGTCCGGACGAGCGGGCGCTGAAATCAACCACCCCCAGCCGGAGCGAGGTCCCGGCCAAGGAGGTGGATTATGCACAAGTCCAGTCGAATTCTCGCGGCCTGCGCAGCGGCCGCATGCGTCGCATCGCTTGCCGGATGCGGGCGCCACAGCAGCTCGGAACATTTTTACCTGGTCGCCGCCAATATCAAGCTTCCGTACTGGCAGTCTGCGGCCGCAGGCCTGGATAAAATTGCCGGCCAATACGACGTGCACGCCGACCTGCGAGGCCCGGATACCTTCGATCCCCAGGCGCAGGTGGAGGAGTTCCGTTCCGTGGTCGCGCTGAAACCCGCGGGCATCATGGTTTCGGTCGTCGATCCGAAGTTGATGGTTCCCGAGATCAATGCCGCCATCGACGCCGGTATTCCGGTGATCACCGTGGATTCGGATGCCCCCACCAGTCGGCGGCTGTTCTTCATCGGAACGAACAACCGCGAGGCAGGGCGGCTGGGCGGAAGAGCGCTCAATGAAAAGCTCCACGGCAAGGGCAACGTCGTGTTCTTCACCATGCCTGGGCAGCCCAATCTGGACGAGCGGCTGGGCGGCTATCAGGACGTGCTGGCCAACTCGCCTGACATCCATGTCAAAGAAATCGTCGACATCCGCGGCCAGGGGACCGTGGCCTTCGACAAAACACAGCAACTGCTCGCAGGGACGGGAAATGACCGCGTGGACGCGTTCGTATGCCTTGAAGCGTCAGCCGGCAAGGAGGTCGGCGAGGTGCTGCGGCGCGCGAATGCCAACGATCGCGTGCTGATCGCCATGGATGTAGACAAGGACACGCTCGACCTGGTGAAGCAGGGGGTGATTGCGGCGACGGTGGCGCAGAAGCCCTTCACCATGGCGTATGTGGGGGTGCAGATGCTGGACATCCTCCATCACAATCCGCTGCCCTCGCTGGAAAAGCCATATGGACCCGATCCCTTCGCGCCGATCCCGGCGTTCATCGATACCGGAGCAGCGTTAGTGAATGCGGGCAATGTCGATCAGTATCTGCAGGCGCAGAAGGGTGCGCCGCAGAGCTAAAACTCTACTCCACGCGCAGGGCCACCATCGGTTCCACGCTGGCGGCCCTCTGCGCCGGCACAACGGCGGCAAGAAACGCAGCCAGCGCCAGAATGACCGTGGTTCCAAACAGGACGGCGGGATCCCACGGCTGCACCTGGTACAGTTCGGCGGCCATGAAGTGACCGGCGACGATCGCGGCGGGCATGCCGATAACCAGGCCCACGCCGGCCTGCAGAAATGCGGTGCGAAGAACCATTTGCATGATGCCGGGTCGATCCGCGCCAAGCGCCATCCGAATGCCGATCTCCGGAGTGCGCTGCGCAACCGCATACGACGTGACGCCATACAGCCCGATCGCGGCGAGGATGAGCGCGACCAGCCCAAAAATCGTTGTCAGGCGAGCCAGGATTTCCTGACCGATGAACTCATCCTTCACCTGAACCGCAAAGCTCTCAAAGCTGTTCATGGTGAGGTTGGGGTTGACCTGGGCCAGCGTATTGCGCACCTGCGCCTCAAGCCCGGGGATGCGCCCAACCGTCCGTATCTCGACGGAATCCATTTCGATGTGAGAAACGCCTTCAAACATCGAACCCGTCGCTTCGTCGTACTTCGCCCACTGGTCGGCTGGCAAAAAGAACATCGGCCGGATGGGCTCCGTGGGATCCCAGTACTGCGCGTCTTCGACCACGCCCACAATGTCAAAGTTGCCGGCGTATTTCTGGCTGAGGTCGCCGAAGTGGTGGCCGATGGCCGAGTCTTTGAAGAATTTGCGGGCGAAGGTCTGGTTGACGAGGGTGACGTCGGGAGCAGTCGCGTTGTCGGATTCCGTGAACATGCGGCCGGCGGCAACGCGCGTGCCGATGGTGGCGAAATACCCCGGACTCACGCGATCCCAGGACGCCTCATTGGCGTCGCTGTCAGGCGGCGGGGGCGCCTGACCTTCGATATAGACTCCCGTGCCCCAATTGTTGCCCTCCATGGGGCTGTAGAGCGAGTAGGCGACCAATTTGACGCCGGGAATCGTCGCCAGCGAATCGTGCAGTTGGTGATAGAAAACCGCGGCCTGATCGGGTTTGTAGCCCGCCATCTGCGCGTCGGTGTGCAGAATGTAAACGTTGTTCGTGTCGAAACCAAAGTGCTGGTGCTGCAGGTTGATGAGCGATCGGATGAGAAGTCCCGCCGCGCACAATAAGGCGAGTGAAATGCCGGCCTGGACGACGACGAGTATCTTTTGCGTCCAAAGGCCGCTCACCCTGGTGGAGCGATTGGCGCCGCGCAGCGCCTCAATGGGATCGGCATGAGCTGTCATCCATGCAGGAGCGGTACCGAACAGAACCCCTGTGAGCAGGGAGACGCCGATGGCGAAGGCGAGCACCGAAAGCGACGGCGATGCATCGACCGGCAAATAGCTGTAGCCCGCGGCCAGGTTGAGGAGCAGGCGCGCGCCGAGATAAGCGACGCCGATGCCGATGATGCCTCCGAGCAGAGCGAGCACGATGCTTTCTGTGAGCGCCTGGCGCACCAGGCGGCTCCGGGGCGCGCCCAGGGCGGTGCGCACTGACGTCTGCGCCTTGCGCGAGGTCGCTCGGACCAGCATCAGGTTGGCAATATTGGCGCATGCAATCAGCAGAACGAAGGTGGAAATCCACATGAGCAGGTGCAAGCCGTCTTTGTACTGGCTCTGCATCTGCTGGATGCCGCCCCCGCCGTAGGTCAGGTGCAAGGTCTGCCTGGGAATCGCCGGCGCCTCGCGGGTTTCGACTTTGCTCAGGGGGCTCGCGAGGAACTGGCGGAGCTCGACCTGCATGTGCGACTCGATTTGCTTCTGGTTCGCGCCGGGCTGGATGCGGCCGATGAGGAGGAGCCAGTCAAGTTCCGGCTTCTCCAGCACGCTGCTGGAGGCGGCAACGAGCGGCTCGTCGTTGAGAGGGATCCAGAACTGAGGCGGATCGCTCGTCAGGCGATCGCCATAGTAGTTCGGGGGCGTGATGCCCACCACGGTATAGGCCTGTCCATTGATCAGGAAGGAGGCGCCGACAACCGAGGGGTCATGAGCGAATTTTTGTTGCCAGGTGCGGTAGCTCATCACGGCTACTGGAGCCGCGCCCTGATGGTCATCCGATGGACGAAGAAGGCGCCCGGACCAGGCGCGCAGTCCAAAGGTATCGAAGGCATTCCCGGATACGAATTCAGAAACGAAGGGCTGAGCGCCGTCCTCGCTCCCCATGCGGCGCACGGCGATCTGACTGCGGCCGGCTTGAAACGCAGCGAGCGAGGAAAAGCCGGCGGTATGCTCCCGGAACTCCTTGTATTGTTCGTAGGAGAAGATCGACCAGTCGTCGCGCAGGCCACCGTCGATGCAGCAGTCCTCGGTATCGCCGATGCGAATCAGCTCGCTGGGACGGGTGACCGGCAAAGACTTGAGAAGAATGGCGTGGATCAGCGTGAAGATCGCCGTCGTCGCGCCAATGCCGAGAGCGAGCGTGAGGATCGCTGTGATGGTAAAGCCCGGCGTCTTGAGAAATTGCCGCAGCGAGTAGCGAATATCGTCAAGGAGCATGCAGCCGCGAGTTCTCCGTTGCGATATTTATACGGGATTACGCGGCAAAGATCGCAGAATTGACATCCGCCGGGGGAGCGCGGCTCAGCTCCAGGCGTCCACCGTGACGTAGCGCGTAGCGCCGGGGGGGTACCGCGCCAGGATGAGCCGAACGGCCTCGACAGAACGCGAGCGGTCGGCTCCGACGCCGGTATGGCCGCCGTCGTGGAGCAGCAGATTCGATCCGCGCCCGCGCTGCTGGTTGCGGGCGATCCCGCGCGCCAGATGCCCGGCAATCGTCTCGGCCGGCGGGCGCCTCCAGTCGTAGCCCATCGCATTCCAGAGCACCGGGGTCAACCCCAGCCCGCGTGCGGCGCGCAGGACCCCAGGCCGCCTGGCTCCGTGCGGAGGGCGAAAATAGTGCACCCGCTGCCCGGCTGCCTCTTCGATGGTCGCGTTGCAGAAGGCCAGCTGATTGCGCACTTGTTTGTTGCTCAGCAGTGGCAGCCAGGGGTGCGTAGCCGTGTGGTTCCCGATCAAATGCCCGGCAGCTACAATCTGACGCACAAGCGCTGGCCGCTCGCGCACGAATTCGCCGATAAGGAAAAACGTCGCCCGCACATTGTGCTGCGCCAACAGTTCGACCAGACGCGGCGTCCACGAATCGTTGGGACCGTCATCGAAGGCCAGCGCGAACTCTGCGGGGTCGGAGCCGGCGACAACCGTCTTTCCAAAGATTTGCGATTCGGGCGAGAGAGCGGCGTAGGCGCAGCCTCCCCCAGCGAGGCATGCGGCAGTCGTGACCGATGCAATGGTTGCGAGCATGGCGTCAAGTGTAAGCCGGGTTTGATTCACGCCCGGGGCGTGGTATCTTCGTATTTCCTTCGCTAACAATGCAGGGACGATGGCCAATCTTTTCGAACAACCGCACTTTATCGCCGTGGAAGGACCGATCCGTGCCGGCAAATCGAGCCTGGCGCAGGTTCTGGCGGATACGCTGCACGCGCGGCGGATCGTTGAACCGGAGGACAATCCCTTTCTGGACCGGTTCTATCAGGGTCAGCCGGGCATGGCTTTCGCCACGCAGATGTGGTTTCTTCACCAGCGCTACGACCAGTTGGAAGACGTGGCGGACTACAGCTTTCCGGTCGTAGCCGACTATCTGTTTGAGAAGGACAAAATTTTCGCGTATATCAACCTGAGCGACGCGGAACTGGCGCTGTACAACCGCTATTACCAGATGGTGCGCGCGGAGCTTCCGACACCGGAGCTGGTCATTTACCTGCAGGCCAGCCCCGACGTTCTGAAGCAGAGACTGAAACGGAAGAACGTGCCCGGGGAGCGCGCCATCAGCGAAAAATACATTGAGCAGGTGGCTGCGGCCTACGAGCACTTCTTCTTTCACTACAGCGCGAGCGATTTGCTGGTGGTCAACACGAACGAGATCGACTTTGTGAACAACAATCGCGACTTGCAGGCGCTGCTGAAGCGGCTGAGCGAGCCGGTGCACGGAACGCAGTATTTTCTGCCGCTGGGGTAAGAAAACAGCGTTCATCGTTCGGCGCGCAGCGTTCGGCGCTTTGCGAGTTGGCGACTGCCGATTGCTCGAGGTGGGTATCGTTCTCATCGCAGGCCGATTGAAAATTCCCTTCGCTTTGCGCTGTCTCAACCGTGGAATTGCTCAGGCCCGCAGCGCGTTCCCTTCCCGCGCAACCGCCTCGCAGTGGGTCTTGAGGCTGAGCGCCTCGGTCGCGACGTATTCCGCAATCAGCTTCCCGTACTTGCGCCCGAGGATCCCTCCCAGAAGTCCCGCGGTCGCAAAAGAAAGCTCCAGTTCGGTGCCCGTAGCGTCGGCTGCTGTGAAACGGTGGTCGGCCACCAGCGTCGCGCCTGGCGCCTTCTGGACCCAGGTGAATGCCGTGTTCGGCTTGCACTCGGTGACCTCGTAGATGGCTGGGCGCAGCTTTGGCTGCGTAACGCGGTAGCGCGCGCCCACGCGCAGACCGCCGGGCGTGAGCGGATCGACCTGCAACACCGTCGGCGTCCATACAGGCCAGCGCTCAACGTCGGCAAGCACGCTCCAGATCGCGGCAGGGCTGGCCCGGACGATCACGTGGTGGATGGTGTGCATCGGTAACTCCTGGGGACTTTGAATCGGGTGAATCGCGAATCAGGAAGGGATACGCGGGTTAGACGCACAAAGTTCCCGGGGGTGGCACCGGAATGACGGGCAACGTCTGCGATCGGTCTTCGCCCTCAAAAAAGCGCGCGCCTTCCACGAGGATGACTCAGTCACTCTGCTCGCACGAAAGCGGGGAGAGCGCGAAGCACATCTTCCGGCTCAGGACGCGCGCGGAAGTCAGCATGCGCATCTGCATAGAGAATGTTGCCGTCCTGGCCTATCACGTACGTTGCCGGAAGGGGCAGCTTCCAGCTCTCCTCGCCGTTGATGAAAGGAATGTTGACCAGGATGCTGCGATAGTAGCGCTGGAGGTAATCCGGCACGGTCCACACCAGCCCAAACTGATTTGCCAGCGCGGAACCGGCGTCATGGAGCAGCGGAAACGGTATCGCGTGCTGGCCCGCGGCGAAGTCACTTTGGCGCTGCGTTTGCGGCGAGATACCGACGACGAGCGCGCCTCGTTCGCGGAGCGCGGAATAGAGATCGCGCCAGGCTTCCAGCTCCGTGACACAGTAGGGACACCAGCGTCCCCGGAAGAAGTTGATGATGAGCGGCCCGAGGGCAAGCAGATCCGATGAGCGGACGACCCGGCCCGAAATGTCGGGCAAACCAAATTCGGGGGCTCTCGCCCCGACGGGCAAAACGCGCTTCTCGATGCCGGAGAGAAGCAGCTCCTCGATGGCGCGTTCGCCGATGGCAAGGCGCTCGGGCTGTACGAGCGACCGCGTGTTAGCGGTGATCGCGTCAAGCTGGTCCTGGAGGTGCGGCATCGTTTTTATTTTAGATGGAGTGCGGAAGGCGCGACAGGAATGGCGTGGGAAGCGAGTTAGGATGGTGAGCGCGGGAGCACCACGAATGGCGACGGATCGGAATGAGGTCTGCCGCCGCTGGCGGCGAAATGAGGGTGATGAAGACGAGCTGGGTTCTGGTGGGAATGGGGATATTCGGAGCGTTTTTGAGCGCATGGTGCGGTGCGCAGCAGATGCCGGTCGCGCTCACGCTGCACATCACCGGCAGGACGGGAGAACCTGTCGGCAACCAGACCATCGGCATTGCCAATGGCGCGGACGCTCCCTTTTCGCGCTACAGGAGCGATGCCCAGGGCAACGTGACCATTGTGTTGGCGCAGGGACCGCACGATCTGCGCATTGAGGCGCACGGCCTGCCGATCGCGACCCGGCATGTGGAATTATCGGCAGCCGAGACGCTGGAGGTGGGGCTGGGCCGCAAAGCCGCTCCAGCACCGGAACACGACGGCCGCGTGACGCCGCGCGCCACGCCGTACCCCGCCCCCGCCCCGGCGAAATCAAGTACCCCAGCGCATCCTTCCAGGGCAGCAACGCGGGCGGCGGCTCCGAAGAGTGCGTCGAGCCCGCTGCGTTCCTCGAATCCCCTGCAGCCCTACACGTCGTGCTTTTTTCCGGACGGGCTGGAGATCGCATCGGTAGATGCGCTCGCGCCCGAGGGTGGCACCAGCGACGTGGAAACAGCGCAGGGTGTGCAGCACATCGATCTCGTGGCCGGCGATCGCGTGCTGTTCTCGTATCCGTTCACCGATTTCTTCGCGAACGCGAAGGTGGAAGAGCTGCCGGCGAATTCCTACGCGCAGGAAAAGCAGGCGCTGCTCGCCAATCTCCATTATTTGGAGGCGCAGCCGGGGGGCCCTGCACCGGCGCGTGCCTTGCCGGCCAATCTGCACGGCTTTGAGGTACACGGAAACAATCGGCCGAAGCTGGAAGGCTCAGTGCTGGGGATGTATCTGATCTTCGACAATTCGGCCCACATGGTCTCCAGCGTCTTGTTTCTCAATCAGGAGAGCTGGCGAAGGAAGTTTCAGACGATGGACGACTACGAACGCCTGCGGGACCGCTTCCTCTCCACATACACGGGGTGCGTGCGCGCGAGCCAGGTGATCGAGAATAGGTAATCGCGGCCGCTGGATCGCATGCACAGATCGGAGTCGTCCTTGTTGCGATCCTCCGCGTGTCGGTTTCGTACCGGGCCCCGGTCCGTTATTCAAACTGGTTCAGGTCGGTGTCCGGCGCGGGATGCCCCAGGATACGGCACATCGCCACGACCTGGCCCTTGTGATGGAAGGCGTGCGTGAAGACGTGATGGAGAACGAGCGCCGGGGTGCGGACGGCGGTATCTCCGTCAGGAAAATGCAAGGTCGTGCCGGTATTGAGCAGTTGATCGGTCAGGGCTGCGAGGTAGGCGAGCGTCTGCGCAGCAATTTCACGCTGCAGCTTGCGGGCGTCGACGAGGGATGGCCATTGTGCCGGATTCCAGTCGCCGGTGGGCTGACCCTGCAGGCGGCGAACCCAGCGGGCTTCGCAAGCGAGCAGATGAATCACCTGGGCATGGATGGAGGCGTAGCCGAAGCCCGGCAGCTCCCTCATAAAGTCACTCGCCGGAAGCTCAGCCAGGTGATCGAAGAGGACGTCGAGCGAGGCGTGGGTCCACGCATGAAACTTGCGGATGCCGTCGAGGGTGAACATAGATTCTCCTGAGTTGACGCATGCCGGTGATCGGAACTCCCTGCAACGTTGCCCGGTGGCTAATCCATCCCAAGCTTCCTCCAGATCGCATCAACCCGCGCCCTGGTCGCGGCGTCCATTTCAATCATCGGCGGCCAGGGACGCGTGAATCCCTCCGCTGCCCATTTCCGCGTCGCATCAATGCCCATCTTGCTCCCATAGTTCGGCAGGCGCGATGCGTGATCGAGCGAGTCGACCGGGCCCAGCGTGAACTGGATGTCGCGTTCGGGATCGATGTTGTTCGCGACGCGCAAGGTCACTTCGGCGAGGTCCTGCACATCGCAGTCTTCATCGACGACGACGATGCATTTGGTGAACATGGCCTGGCCCATCGCCCAGATGCCGTTCATCACCTTGCGCGCATGGCCGGCATAGCTTTTGCGGATGGACACGATCATCAGGTTGTGGAAGACGGCTTCGACAGGCAAATTGATGTCGACGATCTCCGGCAGCGTGAGCCGAAACAGGGGCAGGAAGATGCGCTCGACGGCCTTGCCCATCCACGCGTCCTCCTGCGGCGGCTTGCCGACAACCGTCGCGGACCAGATGGGATCTTTGCGATGTGTGATGCAGGTGATGTGGAAGATCGGGTAGTCCTCGGCCATGGTGTAAAAACCGGTGTGGTCGCCAAAGGGGCCCTCCGCACGCAGCTCGTCGAGCCGCACATAGCCCTCGAGGACGATCTCGGCATGCGCGGGCACTTCGAGGTCGACCGTCTCGCATTTCACCAGCTCAACGGCCTGCTGGCGCAGAAATCCGGCGATGAGGAACTCCTCCACTTCCGGCGGCGCGGGGACAATGGCGGAAAAGGTTGTCGCGGGATCGGTACCGATCGCGACGGCGACCTCCAGTCGCGCGTCGGCAATTCCCTCTCCCACGATGTTGCCCAGGGCGAGGTTCGCAGTGCCGCCGGCGGTTTCGGCCATGGTCGCAACCCGCGAAGATACATCCGGGGCTGCCGCGCGCAGCGCCTCGCGCAGATGCTCGGCGGCGTTCTTCTGCCGCTGCCAGTGCATGCCGGTGGTCTGGCCGTCGTAGACCTGCATCCGGTACATGCCCATGTTGCGCTTGCCGGTGCGCGGATCGCGCGTGACCACGCATGGCAGGGTGATGAAGCGCCCGGCATCCAGAGGCCACGTTTGCAGGACAGGAAAATCCAAAACCGAGAAGTTGTCGCGCCGAATGACTTGTTTGCAGGGTGCGTCTTTCGCGGCAATCGTCTTAGGGAAGAATTTCCCCATTTCCGCCAGCATCGGCAGCATCTTCAACTTTTCCAGCAGACCTTCGGGCGACTTCACCTCCATCAGCGCACGGATGCGGCCGGCAATTTCGTCGAGCGACCCTTTGTCGCCGTCGAGGCCGAGCGCGAGCTTCATCCGCCGCTCGCTGCCGAATTGATTCATCAGAACGCGCGAACCCGGATAGCCCCTGACGGATTCAAAGAGCAGAGCGGGACCACCTCCACGGCTCGTTCCGCGGCCCGACTTCGCCGCGCGATCGGCGATCTCGGCCATCTCGAGAATCGGGTCCACTTCCTCGCGGACGCGCTTTAACTCGCCGGATTTCTCGAGCCGTTTGATCCAGTCTCTCAAGTCTGTGCAGGCCAGGCGCTTGTCTCCCCTGTGGATTGTCGTTTTCCACTATAGAACGTTGGCGGGGAGGATGCGGGGCACGTGACGAATGCAACCAGCACCAAAGAAAAAGCCTCGCGCGATGCGAGGCTTTTTCCCTGCGGCTGCGAAGTGCGGCGTCGGAACGAAAAAGGCGGCGCTGCTACTTCATACCGTAGACGTCGATTTCTCCCTGTGGATGGGACGCCGTGTAGTTATCGTGGCCCGTGGACATGTACACCTTGCCGTTGGCGACCACCGGCGAGGTGAACTTGATGGCGTAGCCCGCCGTATCCGCGGAGTTGTTGGCGCTGCTGTACAGCACGTTGGGGAAGTTCTGCGCGTCGTACGCATACAGCGTGGCCGCGGTCGGCGTTCCCTGCTGCAGCGGCACTCCCTGGTTGATCATCCACACAATGCCGTCGCTGCTGCCGTTCGATGAGATGAACGGCGTGGTGCCGCGCGTATTCTCAGGCTGATTGGGTGAAGTGTAGGCTCCCGGCGTAAGCGTCAGTGCGGAACTGTCCCACTTGAACTGCCTGACAGGCGCTACGGTGCTTGAACCGGTCTGCGAGATCCCGAGATAGACGTACCCGTTGAAGTACGCGCTGGTTCCGTAGATCTGATACGCGTTGACCTCTGCGGTGTACGTATTGCCATTGGCGTCCTTACACGGATTCGACTGATACGGCGCGCTGAGATCGGCCTCGAACCACAACTCCTGCTCCGCTCCCGAATCCGTTGCGTCTTCATGGCCCAAGTTCCCGGAGTTGGTCAGGTAAAGCTTGCCCATCTTCCCGCCAGCGACCAGCGTCGTGCTGCCGGGAATCAGCATCAAGCCGCCCGCTGCCAGGTCGGAATCCGCGCAGTCCATGTACTGATAGGTCGACGGCGTGAAGTAGTCCTCCGGCTGCATCGTCCCGTTGGAACCGGAGGTCGGCGTTGGTGGGAACTTCAGAACCGAATCCGACCACGCGGTCTTTCCATCCCAGGGGCCGTTGCCGGTCGTGATGTATACGTTCCCGCTGCTGTCGGCCACCGGACCGCCGCTGCCCATCCACACGCCTCCCGCGCTGGCGTACTCACCCTCGCCTGCCAGGTTCGGGCTGGCGTTGAAGACGCCCACTTGCGCGAGGGTTGTCGCGTTGTAAGCGAGGAGCCAGCCGGTGGGGCAGCTGCCGATCCCAATGTAGATGTTGCCGTTCGCTTCCAGCAGAGCGGCGCGCTGCATACAGCTGGCGTTCAGAGTGACTGTTGTCCCGTTGCCGATGCCGTTGCTCGTGTTCGTGCCCGGAAGCGACGCGGTAATGGTGACCGGCGAGCCGGTCTTCTGCTTTCCGGTCGTGATGTCGAGAGCATTCAGGCGGAATGTATTACCCGAGCTGCCCTTCTGCACCGAAACCACATAGAGCGTGTTCGTCCCGGTATCGATGACCGGAGTTCCGGTGATGCCCTGATACGGCTGGATCGGTGCGTTGGTCAGCGGCGTCTCGCCCGATTCCAGCAGAGAGGTCTGCCAGAGCGGGGTCTGGTTGCCGCTGTCGGCGTCGAACGCGTACACGCTGTCGTGCTCGGTGGCGACAAACAGGACGTTATGCGTCGCTCCGTTCACCCTCAGGTTCGAGACGATGAGCGGCTCAGCGTAGGCGTAGCCGTCGACCAGATAGGAAAACAGCTTCCCGAATCCGGTGGAACCGACCGTGGTCGGCGTGAGCTCGGTCTCCTGCGAATTCAGACCGCTGCGGTTGTTGTCGACGTGCCAGGTGGTGATGTTGACGCCCGACGTCGAGGCCGCGGTGACTGTAGCCGATGAGGTCCCGCTCACGGTGTTGATGGTCGCTGTGATGGTAGTCGTTCCTGCGGCAACGCCGGTAGCCAGCCCGGACGAATCAATCGTTGCGGCGGACGTATTCGAAGATGTCCAGGTCGCAGTGGAGGTCACATTCTGCGTCGTGCCGTTGCTGTAGGTCGCGGTCGCGGTGAACTGCTGCGTTGAACCTGCCGCAAACGTGGCGGGGTTCGGCGTGACGGCGATGGACGTGACGGAGTTCGCGGTCACCGTGAGCATCGCGGTTCCGCTCACGCCACCACTGGAAGCGGTGATGGTCGAAGAACCAGCCGCCACGCCCGTGGCCAGGCCCGCGCCATTGATGGTGGCAGCGGACGTGTTCGACGACGTCCAGTTGACGGAGTTCGTGATGTTCTTTGTAGTGCCGTCGCTGTAGGTCCCCGTCGCAGTGAACTGCTGGGTGGCGCCCGCCGTAATGCTCGGGGTTGCTGGCGTAACGGCAATCGATGTCAAAGTCGGCGCGCTGCTCGTCACCGTCAGAGTCGCGCTCCCGCTCACACCATTCAGCGAAGCGGTGATCGATGCCGATCCGGAGGCGACACCGGTGGCAAGCCCGGCGGCCGTGATAGTCGCGACCTTGGTGTTGCCGCTCACCCAAGTCACGGTGCTGGTGATGTTTCCCGTGGTGCCGTCGCTGTAAGTTCCGGTCGCCGTGAACTGCTGGGTCGCTCCGGCGGCAATACTCGGGGCTGACGGCGTGACGGCGATGGAAGTCAGACTCGGTGCTGTGCTCGAAACGGTTAGCATCGAGTTTCCCCTGACACCGCTCAGCGAAGCTGTGATCGTTGCTGATCCGGAACTCACGCCTGTCGCGAGGCCGGCGGTTGTGATGGTCGCAACGCTGGTGTTGCCGCTGACCCACGTGACCGTGCTGGTGATGTTTCCGGTCGTGCCGTCGCTGTAGGTTCCCGTGGCGGTGAACTGCTGCGTGGCGCCCGCTGCAATGCTCGGAGCCGCGGGCGTGACCGCGATGGAGGCCAGGGTCGGCGCGGAGGCCGTCACCGTCAGAGTCGCACTTCCGCTGACACCGCTCTGCGTTGCCGTGATAGTCGTTGAGCCGGCCGCTACTGCGGTTGCCATCCCGCTGGGATTCACGGTGGCTATGCTCGAATTGGTCGCAGTCCATGTCGCCGTACCGGAGATATTGGCCGTCGACCCATCGCTGTAGGTAGCCGTCGCGGTGAACTGCTGCGAGGCGCTTGTGGCAACGGAGGCTGTACTCGGCGTCACTTTAACGGCAGTGATGGTCTTTCCGGCTTCTCCGCCAACAGCGGAACCGCATCCACACATGCCCGCCACAAGGGGCACGATTGACAGCGCCAGAAGAAGACGAACCGAAGCTCTGCGCTCGCTTCTCGCAGGCCACATCAACGTGCAACGGGTGTTTTTCATAAAGAGGTGCAATTCAGGGCTGGTAAATCCCATTCAGTTTTCGGTGGATTGAAAATTAACTGAAAACTCGAGGTCATCAGGCGCCCTGCGCCATCGATATCTCGGAAAAGAACTGCAATTCGGGGGCCATCTATCTTTGTCTGTGGTTCGTGCGAAGATCGGCCCGAGCCCTGGACCCAGGCTTCACACACTTAGTGAGGATTGCGGCATGCGGGGTTGTATCAGCGACTACGTTCGCCCCGATGCGCAAAAAATTGCCGGAATTATGTTTCGGGATAGTAATACTT
>JBARMS010000107.1:0-5753 GCA_049802575.1 Acidobacteriaceae bacterium
CTTCACTCCGACTGACTCACTGGATTACGCGACGACGACGGCCGGCGTATCGCTGACGGTGAACCAGGCAACGCCGACGGTGAGCTGGCCGACACCGGCATCGATCACCTTGGGTACTCCCCTGAGCCTCGCGCAACTCGATGCGACTGCATCGGTTCCAGGCACGTTGGATTATGTGCCTGCGGCGGGAACGGTGCTCGGCGTGGGATCGCAAACGCTCAACGTGACGTTCACGCCGACCGACACAGTCGATTACGCAACCGCCACTGCAAACGTGGCGCTGACCATCTACAATCCCGGTCCGATCATTCCTCACACGATTCAGATCACCGGCGACGCCGACGATGGGTTTTACGACAATCACGATGGCACCGGCTGGCACATGGATCCCGAGAGCGCCGGAGCCGACTGGGTGGGGAGCCGGGGCGGGCAGACGCTTGCTTATGTGACGGGTTACCGGTTTCCGGCGACCGGCATCAATGCGGGCGATGCGATCCAGTCGGCATATCTGGAACTGTGGAGCAGCGATGGTTGGGCGACCAGCGAGGTGTGCGGATCGGCGCCGTGCCCCGGCGACATGTCCACTTACAGCGTGTATGGGGTAGCGCAGGATGACGGGCCCCCGTTCAGCGGGGAGGCGGGCAACACACCCCTGGACGTCCCCTATACCAACTCCTACAACCCTTACACAACAACAGGACCGGGCGATGATACCGGCAGCTGCCAGGGGAACAACAACGGTCAGAACACATGCACGCACATCATCGACGTAACGAATATCGTGCAGGAAATCACGTCGCGGCCAGGCTGGACCAATGCATCCGCGATGCGATTCGCGATGCTGAGCACCGACCCCACGGGGCCGGACGCGTTTGCGGGCTATGAAGATTCTTCGGCCAATGCCGCCAGGGCGGCGACGCTGGTAGTGAATCCTCCCCAGCCCACGATTGTGTCGTCGGGCGCGTGGGGAACGAGCGCCTCAGGAACTTATCCGACCAGTTATCAGGTGGGACCGTATGTCTATCCTGGGGCTTCGACGCTGTTGTTGTTCCTCGGGGACTACTACAACTTCAACGGCCAGGCGATCGACCAGCCGACCGTGACAGACAGTTGCGGCAATACCTGGAACATCCTGGCCGGACCGACGGGCTGGGTGGGGTACTACTACTACATGCGGAGCACTGTTTATTACATCCAGAGCCCGGCACCCTGCTCCGGCGGGGACACGATCACAGTGACGGCGGACTACCAGGAGCCGATCTTTCTGCACTTTTTAGCGGTCGCGGGTTCCGATCCCACGCAAACGCCGGTGGTTTCGGCCATCACCAGCCCCAGCCCGATGACCTACACCACAAGCGCCCAGTCCAATGCCATCACGATGCCGGGGGCCGGACTGCTGGTGAGCTGGATCTTTGGCGACTCCGATGCGCCGCACACTTTCACTCCGCAAACGGGATTCATCACCGACCCTAACTCGACTCCGAATTATTTGACGGCGGTGTCGGAAAACGTGTCGACGGGCGGGCAATACCAGAGCCAGTTTACGATCGGGCCTGCGTCCGATGGGTGGCAAGTCGTGATGATCGGATTGGTTCCTCCGAGTTGAAGTCCGGGAGGGACGGTTCGCAATCAGATTCGTGGAAGTCTGACCTGCGAAGCGGATCGCAGTCACGGAAAAATGGAGAACATCGGCCGGGCTATTCTTCGCGTTGCGCTACGTATTTTTCCAGTTGCCGCAAGCGGGCTTTCAGGCGCTCCGATAACTTGAACAGCGCCGCGCGGTCTTTGGCCGACATGGTAAGTTCCGCTCGCCGCCGCTCGAGATCCTCATAGGCCTCCTTCCCATGCAGCAGGGCTTTGCGGGCGCAGTCGACCCCATCCTGAGCACTATCGAGACTCGCCATCATCAACTCGAGAGAGGCGTCCGCAATCAGTTGCTGGACGGCAGCGGGATCTTTGCGCATAAATGCTCTCGTGAAGGCCCGTAAGACCGATGGGCCGCGGGTCGCCGGCTGCACCCTTCAGGCTGACACTGGCGTCTTGAGATGGTCGGGGCGGAGGGATTCGAACCCCCGACCCTCTGCTCCCAAAGCGGATTGAGAGCTTATCTCTCGCTGTCTTTCACTTGCTCTAACTGCCTCAACATCAAGGGTTTCTGGCCGAATCCAGCGGCCCTTGATATCTTCCAATTTCTCTCATTTTATGGCGAGGGTACCCGCAGTTTCCACCGCAAATGCCTACGACGTTTCACTCGTCCCTAGGTTGAATCCTACTTCTCTGACCTCTGGTCCCCGTCACGTTCCCGAGCCATTCTCAAACGTTCGGCAAGCTTGATGGAAGTCTCTTGCTCGGATGTGGTTGATTTCGCCATGCCAACTCCAACAAAATGATACTCGACTGCGTGTCATTCAGGGCGAGCGGGACAATTCAGGCATAGGAAACCTCACCCGCTTCTCTGGGGACGCGTCATGGGGCATCAGAAGCCAGCGCAGCGGGATTCCGTTGACACGTCACTGGTCCAACGTGACGCTGATTGCTGCGTAAGACGTTAGACTGCCGGGAAGATCGAAGACAAGTCCGCCACTGGCACTGCCAGCATAAAAAAGGGACTCACGCCAGCGAGCACAGGTCCAGCCACAAACAGCAGGTGAACCGCGAACGGCAGATTTCAGGGCATGATCCCCGCATTTTCCCCCGCAGTTTCTCATGCGTTGGAAGTATGTATCTGATAATAAAGGACCCATTGACCTGCAACTATCTGCTAGGCGAGCAGAACGAGTGGCTGTCGAGCGGCTTGTCTTGAGACTGGACGGCACCCAAAAAAGAGAGAGCCTACCGGACCACCCCGTCCCCCCCAAAGCCGGGGCGCGGGTTCGCTAATTATGTCTGCCTCTGTAGATTTCCGCCCAAAAGCGACCTCGCAGGATGCCCTACAACGCGCCGCTGGCAAAGAGATGATGGTTTCCCTATGGCCGAAAGGAGGATGCCGTCGCTGTGGCGCATGGCGAGCAGGAGCAGCACGACAACGAGCAGCGCGGCCAGGAAGACTGCAAGGGCGATGATTCTGGCCGGTGTCATTGCACGTTACCCTGAATGGTCAGTGCCGGCCTTGCTGCGTCTTCGGCGCTCCTCATCTCCCTGATGGCTTGCACCGCATTCAGGAGTATCTCGACGCGGATCGGCGGCATGTCGCCTGTAAGGAGCAGCGACTTATCCAAGAGCACCCCACTGGAAATCGATTTTTGTTGAAGGCTGGCTTTTGCGATGTCTTCATCGGAGATCGATTCGGCGATGCGGCGGGCCTTGCGCCGATAAATCCCGGCCAAAACAGCCTTCTCATCTTCGACCCGTTCCTGCGCATCGGGCTTGGCCAGGTGTTTTTCGACGGTGACGTGGTGCCTGCCGATCACTTCGCCGATCTTGTGCGGTCCTGCGCCATCCGCGGCCAGGAGTTCGATTTTCCCCTGTTCACGTTCCGAGAGTGGTGTTTTGCGCTTCATGGTCCGTTTCCTTTCTTCGTGCCCGATGTTCGGCCTGAAAGCGCCGGTTGTGAATTGCTTCATGCTCGGCGCGGCAAGGTTCGCAACGCTGGGCGCGGTTGCTGCCCGGCTGGAATGGCTGAGAGCAACTCGTACACATCTTCATTAGCGGGCGGCGCGGAGCGGGCGCAACCTCTGGCGAAACCAGCGTGTCCCGCTGCGAGCACCAACCACACCAGGGCGCTTCTGGCGAGCAGGCAACCTCAGCCTGTAGCAGGGGGCAAAGCCTCACGCTCCGAACCATGCGCGCAGATTCCTGAATAGGATTTTTTCTTCACCGGAATCTCGCGCCCACAGATCGTTGCGAAGGTTCTCTGAGATCACCGTGCTCTGTCCGTCCGGAAAAGTGGGAAGCAATGCGGCGATTTTCAGAACCCCTTCCCAGGCGAAATCCATAGCCTCTACCAATTCCCCCTGATCCTCAAGCAGAACCGCCCGCAGGGCCGGGAACCAGTCCTGAAAGACACGGCGGGCGATGGCCTTCTGCTCGGCCTCGATTTGTTTGAGGCGGGCAGCTATGGCGGCCCGCCGCGTCTCCCATTCCGCTGGTGCGGCCTCCGCGCGTTGTTGCTCAGCGTACCGCGCCTCAGCCTCCTTGCGTTTGCCTGCCAGAAGCAGCGCGTCGGCCTCGCGCTGAGCCTCTCGCGCTTGTGCGGGGAGAAAGGGCCGCAAGTCCTCGGCGGCTTTCAGAAGTCCCTGGGATTCGTTTTCCAGGTTGGCGCGCTCGCTCTCCAGTCCGGAGACTGCGGCGTCGTTGGTTGTGTGGAACTGCTCAAGCAGTTCGCTGACGAGTTCAGTTAGTTTCTGTGTGGACATCGTTATCTCCTTTGCGGTGTGTGCCGATGACGGCTCCGACCTTTTGTTGAAGCTGTGAAATTTCACGTTGAATGCGGGTGAATGCTTCCACATCCCCCACCCGCAGGAATCCAGCGGCTTTCTTCCGCAGTTCGTAAATCGCGGTTTCGGTTTCGTTCATGGGCTACTTCCTCTTTTCGGGGGTGAGCGAGTTAAGGAAAGAAACCAACTCGGTTGTGAAGAACAGCTTGGGATTTTTAGATTTGAGGAACCCTTGGCCGAGTTCCTCGAATCGCTTCAATGCTGGCGCGGGCATAAGTTGCATCCCCTGCGCGGTGCCGATTGCATGAAACAGTGTGTTGAAGCCTTCCTGATTGGAACGATTCAGAGCGGCTTCGACTTGCCCCCGCATGTGACGGCCAAAATCTTTTGCCTGAATCTTCTCGGTTGCTTCTTTGAGGTCCATGCGCGGCAGTTCCACGACTTCAGGCAAGTGAAAACTCGAAAGGTCGTAGCCGGTTGCAGACGGTTCTGTCTTCGCAGCGGACGCGGGCTTTTGCTTCGCCTCTGTGGATTGCGCTGCTGACTGTTCCTTCGCCGCCGGGAGATTGAACTTCGACAGATCGTATCGTGGTGTGTCGCTCATGGCTGTGCCTCTCTTCGTGCCGGTTGGATTTTCGTTGCGTCTACCCAGCGCCAGGTGCGCAGCGCCGGAACGAAAATAAGGGCCGCGTTGCTCGTGCGGCGCAGGATCAGCACATTCCCGCGTTGACCATCGGCGCACAGGATGCGCGCTCCCGGTCGCAGATCAGAATGTGCCGCTGCGCTCATTGCAGCAGCCCCGCTTCACGTAGTCGCTCGGCATCGGGCCACAGCGCCAACCCGTCCGCCAGCAGTACCCCAGGAAAAGCGCGCAGTGTGAAACCGCGCTCCCGTAGCAGCGTCTCGAATGTCTCCCGTTTGCACGGGACGCCATCCCTGGTAATCTCCCAGTCGCAATAGGCGCGATGGAGCGCGCCCACCCCACCAGACACGCGCCAGTGGCGCACACAGGCCGATTGCAGCCACAGGGCAAACGGCTGCCGCCACGCTTCCGGGTCATCGGCTGGGGCTGAAACAATCTGCGGTTCCCCCGGAATGGAACCGTCAAAACCTTCAAAAGTAGGTTCTGGGGGTTTTGAAGGTTCACATTCGGGAGACTCGTCAGACTTTTCGTCTGACGGACGCCACCTGCGCCAGCGATCAATTGCCAACATGCGTGCCTCCAATCCTTGGGTTGACGGCGTAGACTTCAGACGGCCTGCCGGTTTCAGACGGAGACGGTTGCCGCCTGACCCATCCGGCATCTTCCAGGACTCGCACAGCGGCCCGGACTTCATCAGGAGTGCCCAGCCCGGACCAATCGTTCTGGTACACGTC
>JBARMS010000108.1:0-4911 GCA_049802575.1 Acidobacteriaceae bacterium
GAGGAACGCGGCCGCCGTCATCAGCCCCGCCCCCCATCGCCGCGCATTCAATCTTTTAGTCCAGCGCATAGATGGCCAGACCGCTTAGCAGCTTCGGATAGAAATCCGTCGATTTCTGCGGCATCACTTCGCCGGCGAATGCAATCTCCCGCAGCTGATCGAGCGTTACCGGATTCATCAGGAACGTCACGTCCGCCTCGCCTCGCGCCACCTGGCCCGCCGCTTCCACCGCGTCACGCAGGTAGCGCAGGTTTCTCTCCTCGCGGATCGCCTCCGGCGTGATGCCCAGCAGCTTCTCCAGAACCAGGCTGTGCAGTTGCACGACATCCAGCTGCCGCTGTCGCGCCGGGATTTCCCTGAGCGCCTCCGCCACCGCACCCGGCTTCGCCCTCAGCAGAAACCATCCCTGCGCGGTGACTGCCGCAAAGGTGGTCCGGCCCGCCTCCCCGGCCAGCCGAGCCATCGCTCCCGCCGCATCGTGCTCGCTCATCTCCTCGATCTCAAAGAACGGCCGCGCCGCCTCCAGCAGCCGCGCCGCCGCAAAGCCCTTCAGCCCGAACACCACCCGGTGCGTCGGCAGAATCACCAGGCCCTCTGAATCCATATTGATGAAGGTCATCATCGCCGCTGCCTCCGGATACGGCGGCTGCGGCAATCCCCCGCTCGGCCGCTCGCACGCCTCCGTGCCCGGCAGCTCGGCGCGCTCCTTCGCATAGCCCAGCGCCGTCTCGTAGCGATGGTGCCCGTCCGCGATGATCAGCTTCTTGTCTTCAAGCGACGTGGTCAGCAGGTTGATTTTCGCCGGATCGCTGATCCTCCACACCCGGTGCAGCACGCCGTACTCATCGGTCACTTCAATCTCCGGCAGCGTCTCTTCGGTCCCGCCCTCGCCGAACAGCAGTTGCTCCGCCGTGTGCGCCGGGTCGGAATAAAGCATGAAGATTTGCCCAAAGTGCGCCCGCGTCGCCCGCAGCAGGTTCAGCCGGTCAGCCTTCGGCTTGGCCAGCGTCTGCTCGTGCCGGAAGACCACTTCCTGGCTGTAGGGACACAGTTCCCCCAGCGCGATAAAGCCTCGGCGCTCGCGCACCGCGTCCGCCTGGCCCGGTACCGCGAACCGCTGCGCATAGGCAAACACGCAGGGCCGGCTCTCCTGCGCCAGAATTCCCGCCTTCCGCCACGCCGTAAAGTCCCGTGCTGCGTTCGCGTAAAGGTCCCCTTCTCCGTCGAATAACTCCGGCAGCCGCAGAATGATCCTCACCAGGTTCCAGGGGCTGCGCTGGTAATACGCCTGCTGCATGGCCGGTGTGATCTTGTCGTACGGCTGCGTCACCACATCCCGCACTGAGACCTGCGCGAGGTTGTAGCGCAACGCCCGAAAGGGATAAATGCGTGCCATGCTGGTAATGAATGCCCGCCCTCAGCGGGATCTGCTGTCAGCTTCTCCGGCTTGATTCTTCCGATCATATCGCAGCGGCATTCAGCCTCCGCGCCCCGCCCGGCCTCGACGTTAATTCGCGTCATCCCTGTGCCTCTTTCCTGCAACCTGCATCGTAGGAAGACAGGCCACGCGAGGCGGGCGATTTCATGGCGCTTCCCGTTCCCCTTCGATCAACAAATTAGGATTGGCTATTGCAGAAGTCTTCCGCTCGTGCCAGTATTTTCCACACGTGAGGTACGGCCATGGCGTCCCCCCTCGGGCGCGAATTCGTTGCCGGCACACAACAGGGTCCCCGTCGGGTTTCGGTCCCCGCCTGGTGTATTCCGCTGCTGTCGCTTCTCCTCGCCTTGCTCCTTCCCGCCGTCCCCGCGCAGGCCCAGGATGACCCTCTGAATCAGGTCCACGTCACCCCTCCGGCTCTTCCCGCTACCACCGCCAAAGCCGACTCCGCCATTCCCCTCACGCCCAACGCGTCCCTGCGCACCGGCATCGAGTTTCGCGTCGACACGAATCTGGTGCTGGTCCCGCTCACCGTTACCGATCCCATGGACCGGCTCGTCACCGGCCTCGAAAAGCAGAACTTCACGGTCTTTGAAGACAATCATCTCCAGCAAATCCGCACCTTCTCCTGCGATGACGCCCCGGTCTCGATCGGGGTCATCCTCGACCTGAGCGGCAGCATGAGCAATAAGGTCGTGCGGGCGCGTGGCGCCGTCCTCCAGTTCATGAAGACCTCCAACCCCCAGGATGAGTTCTTCGTCATCGGATTCAACGATCGCCCCGTGCTGATCACCGACTACACTTCTTCCGTCGACGACGTGGAAGCGCGCCTCGCCACCGTCGAGGCCGGCCACCGCACCGCCCTGCTCGACGCCATCTACTTCGGCCTCGAAAAAATGAAGCAGGCCAGGTACCCGCGCAAGGCCCTGCTCGTCGTCTCCGACGGCGGCGACAACAACAGCCGCTACACCGAAAACGAGGTTCGCTCAGCCGTCAAGGAAGCCGACACCCAGATCTACTCCATCGGCATCTTCGACGATCAGGCCGCTACCGTCGAAGAGCGCAATGGTCCCCTGCTCCTCAACGAGATCAGCGGCGACACCGGCGGCCGCCTCTTCCGCGTCGACGACCTCTCGGAAATGGGCGATATTGCCACCAGGATCAGCGCCGAACTGCGCAACGAGTACGTCCTCGGCTACAAGACCACCGACGTGAAAATGGATGGCAGGTGGCGGAAGGTGAAAGTCAAGCTGCTGCCGCCGCAGGGTCTTCCTCAGCTGACGGTGCATGCCCGCAACGGATACTATGCGCCTTTGCAGTAGGCCCTGCTTCTCGCTCGCTCTTCTCCTGTTCGCCGGCCCGGTCGCTCTCAAGGCACAATCAGCCGCCAACTTCGCTGCGCCCCTGCCGCGTCCCCACGCGGTTCTCCTTCCGCTCCTCGTCACAGATGACTCGGGCCGCGCCGTCACCTCCCTGACACGAAAGAACTTCTCGGTAACGGAGGATGGCCGTCCGGAGGCCATCTCGAGCCTGTCCTCGGATGACGCACCCCGGTCGATCGGCATCCTCCTCGATTTGAGCGGGAGCATGGAGAAGGCCCTGCCCCTCGAACGTGCTGCAGTCCTCCAGTTTCTTCATGCGTCCAACCCGCAGGACGAGTTTTTCCTCATGGGATTCAGCGATCATCCGCAACTTCTGGTGGACTTCACCGCCTCGACAGACACGATTGCGGCCAGGCTCGACACGCTCACCGCTGGACACCGCACCGCGTTTTACGATGCCCTCGACGCCGCTCTCGACAAGCTGCAGCAGGCCGCCAACTCGCGCAAGGCGCTGCTGGTCATCTCCGACGGTGGAGACAACGCCAGCCACATTGCAGAAACTCAAATCCGGTCAGCGCTGCGTAATTCCACTGTGCCGCTGGAGGCGATCGGGATTTTCACTCAACAGGAGTCAACCTTCGAGGAACGCGCTGGCCGATATTTTCTCAACCAGATGACCAGCGACACCGGGGAACGGCTCATCTCCCTCGACAATCCCACAGAAGCGGGCCACGCGGGTGCCGCCATGGCTGCGGGGCTGCGTCTCAGCTACCTGCTCAGCTACACCTCCAGCGGTCCAAACGCCGATGGGAAATGGCGTAAAGTGAAGATTAAGCTGTCACCTCCGCCGGGGATGTCTCATCTTACGGTTCACGCACGTGCCGGATACTATGCCCCTTCGCAGTAGCCTCCGTTTCTTCCCGGTCCTTCTTTTTATTGCCGGCTCGCTCGCCTTGTCTGGCCAAACCGCGCAGCCCGCTCCGGCTCCGCAGCAGGCCCACCCCTCGCCGCAAACCCCGGAAAAGCAGCTGCCGCTGGACGTGGATCGCGACCCCATCGTTTCCCCTGATGCCGCAGACAATCAGCCCGTCAGCCCCGGCAACCCAGGAAACGGCCAGCAGCCGCAGCGCGAACACGGCGTCTTCACCTATCACCAGAACGTGGATGAAGTGGTCCTCTACTGCTCCGTGGTGGACTCCAGCGGAAATCTCGCCCAGGACCTCACCCGCGACGATTTCCACGTCTTCGAGGACAATGTCCCCCAGTCCATCGTCGCCTTCCAGCATTCCGACATTCCGGTATCCATGGGGATCCTCGTCGACAATTCCGGCTCCATGGCCGACAAGCGCGCCGCCGTCAACACCGCCGCTCTCGACCTGGTCCGCGCCTCGAATCCCGACGACGAAGCCTTTATCGTCAATTTCTCCGACGAAGCGTTCCTCGACCAGGACTTCACTTCCGACATCAACAAGCTGCGCGAAGGGTTATCCCACATTGAATCTCGCGGAGGCACGGCTCTCTACGACGCCGTTGTCGCCTCGGCCGATCAGCTGGCCCACGGCGCGCGCCACCCGAAACAGGTCCTCCTCATCGTCACCGATGGTGAGGACAACGACTCGAGCCTCAACCTCGAAGACACCATCCGTCGCATTCAGGATCTGCAGGGCCCCGTGGTCTACTCCATCGGCCTTCTCTTCGGCGACGACGCGCACTCCACCGAGGGTCATCGCGCCCGCCGCGCCCTTCAGCTCCTGAGCGACGAAACCGGCGGCATGGCCTTCTTCCCGCATTCGCTCGAAGATGTGGATGCGATTGCCGGCGAAGTCGCCCGCGATATCCGCAATCAGTACACGATCGGGTATCACTCGACGAAGTCGCCGAGCCTCGGCGGATACCGCACCATCCGTGTCGACGCCAAAGCTCCCCATCACAGCAAGCTCTATGTGCGCACGAAGTCGGGCTACTATCCCCGGGCGGAAAGTCAAACCCAGCACAAGTCCGGCCTGGCCACGACGCAGTAGCTGGAGGCTGTTATTAACTTTCCCACGACCGGCGCTGGGAGCCCATTTTTCTCAGTTCGAGGAGCAAGGAGCGACGCATACCGGGAGTCTGCGAGCGACGAAGGACGAAGAAATGAGGAAAGTGGGCCAC
>JBARMS010000109.1:0-26054 GCA_049802575.1 Acidobacteriaceae bacterium
CACGAAGGGCGAGGTGCTCTTCCAGATCGATCCGCGCCCCTTCCAGGCCGCGGTCGATCAGGCGCAGGCGCAGGTGGAGCAGGCCAAAGGCCAGCTGGCCCAGGCCCGCGCAGCCCTCGCGCTCGCCAAGATCAACGTCAGGCGCGACACGCCTCTGGCGCAGGCCCGCGCCATCGCGCAAAGCCAGCTCGACACCGAAGCCCAGCAGGAGGCGCAAGCCGAGGCGTCGGTCGCCACAGGCCAGGCGTCGGTGAGCGCGGCGCAGGCAGCGCTCCAGACCGCGCAGCTCAATCTTGGATTCACCCAGGTCCGTTCGCTCATCGGCGGCGTCGCCGGCCAGGCCACCACGCAGGTCGGCAATCTCGTCGGCCCGCAGTCGGTCCTCACCGCCGTTTCGCAGCTCGATCCCATCAAGGTCTACTTCTCCATCAGCGACAACGAATACCTCAGCCTCATCGAGCGCACGAAGCAGTCGGGCGGCGACCTTCTGCGCGGCGGATCGAAGCTGCCCCTTTCGCTCACGCTCTCTAATGGCCAGCCGTATCCCTACAAAGGCCACATCGTCTTCGTCGATCGGCAAATGAATCAGCAAACGGGCGCGATTCGCATCGCCGCGTCGTTCCCCAATCCCGGCAATGTCCTTCGTCCCGGCCAGTTCGGCCGCGTGAGCGCCGACACCGAGATTCGCCACAACGCGCTGCTCGTTCCGCAGATCGCGGTGGCGGAGCTGCAAGGCATCGAGCAGGTCTACACCGTCGCGCCCGGCAATAAGGTCCACGTCGTCAACGTCACGCTCGGCCCGCAATACGGCAGCGACTGGATCGTCGAAAGCGGACTCACGCCTGGCACCCAGATCATCACCGACAACCTGCAAAAGCTGAGAGAAGGCGCTCCGGTCGCTCCGCACGCGGCCCAGCTTCCTCCGGCGAATAACCCAGCGGCAGGGAGCTGACCCATGTCGAAATTTTTCATCCGGCGGCCCATCGTCGCCATCGTCATTGCGATTCTCACGGTCATCGTCGGCACGGTTTCGCTGCTCATGCTGCCGACCTCGCAGTATCCCAACATCGTTCCGCCGGAAATTCAGGTGCAGGCCACCTACCCCGGAGCGGACGCCAAAACCCTCACCGAAGCCGTCGCCACCCCGCTCGAGCAGCAGATGAACGGCGTCGACAACATGCTCTACATGTACTCGGTCAACGCCAATAACGGGCAGTCGACCGTCTATGTGGACTTCGACGTCAAGACGAATCCCGACACCGACCAGGTCCTTTCGCAGCTCCGCGTGTCGCAGGCGCAGTCGCAGCTGCCCGCGCAGGTGAACACGGCCGGCGTCACGGTGCTCAAGTCGCTCACCTCGCCGCTCATGCTCATCGGCATCTCGTCGCCCGACAATCGCTACGGCCAGGAATTTCTCACCAACTACGCCATCATCAATTTGCAGGACGAGCTCACCCGCGTCCCGGGCGTCTCGCGCGTCCAGGTTTTCGGCGGCCAATACGCGCTGCGCGTCTGGGTCCGGCCCGATCTGCTCGCCAAACTCGGCGTCACCGCCACCGACGTCATCAACGCCATCCAGTCGCAGAACAACGTCAACCCCGCCGGCCAGATTGGCGGCGAGCCTATTCCCGCCGGCCAGCAATTCACCTACACCGTCCGCACCCAGGGCCGCCTCGTCACGCCCGAGGAATTCGGCAACATTATTATTCGCGCCAATCCTGACGGCTCCGTCCTCCACCTGCGCGATGTGGCCCGCGTCGAGCTGGGCGAGCAGATTTACAGCCTCTCCGCGCGCTACAACAACGCGCCAGCCGGCATGATGGCTGTCTACCAGCTCCCTGGCTCCAACGCCGTCGAAACCGCGCGCCTCGTCACGAAACGCATCCACGAGCTCTCCGCGAACTTCCCCGCGGGCATGCGCTACGACATCCCGCTCGACACCACCAAAGCCGTCACCGCGGGAATCCACGACATCGTCGTCACTCTCGTCATCGCGCTGCTGCTGGTCGTTCTCGTCGTCTACCTCTTCCTCCAGAGCTGGCGCGCCACGCTCATTCCGCTCATGGCCGTGCCCGTCTCGCTCATCGGCACCTTTATCGTCTTTCCGCTGCTCGGCTTCTCCATCAACACGCTGTCTCTCTTCGGGCTCGTGCTCGCCATCGGCCTCGTGGTCGACGACGCCATCGTCGTGGTGGAAGCCGTGGAGCACCACATTGAGCAGGGCATGACCCCGCGCGACGCCACCGTCCTTGCCATGGAAGAAGTCGGCTCGCCGGTCGTCGCCATCGCGCTCATCCTTGCCGCCGTTTTCATTCCCACGGCGTTTATCCCCGGCATCACCGGCCGTCTCTATCAGCAGTTCGCCATCACCATCGCCATCTCGGTGCTCATCTCGGCGTTCAACGCGCTCACGCTGAGCCCGGCGCTGGCGGCCATGCTGCTGAAGCCGCGCGAGCACAAGATCCGCCGCAGCCCGCTGCAGCTCTTCTTCGATCGCTTCAACTTCTTCTTCAGCCGCACCACCGATAAGTACGTCAGCGCCTCCGGGCGCATGATCCGCAAATCGGCCGTCACCATGATCGCCCTGGCCGCAATTGCTTTAGTCTCCGTCTTCATGGGTGGCCGCCTGCCCTCGGGATTCCTTCCACAGGAAGACCAGGGCTACCTCTTCGTCGCCCTGCAGCTTCCCGACGCTTCGTCGATGCAGCGCACCGATGTCGCCGTCCAGAAGGTGACCAAAGCCCTGTTGAATACCCCCGGCGTCGGCGGAGTGGTCGGCGTCGATGGATTCAACCTGCTCACGCTCACTGAGAGCACCAACACTGCCTTCTTCTTCGTCTCGCTCAAGCCCTGGGGGCAGCGCCACGCGAAGGACGAGCAGATCCAGGCGATCCAGAGCAGCGTGCAGCGCCAGCTCATGGGCGTCAGCGACGGCATCGCGTTCTCCTTCCCGCCCCCGCAGATTCCCGGCGTTGGCACATCCGGCGGCGTCACCATGATCCTCCAGGACCGCTCCGGCAACGACGATCCGGCCTTCCTGACAAAGAATCTCTATGCATTTCTCGGCGCGCTCTCGAAGCGCCCTGAAATCGCCGCCGCTATTCCCTCGTACATGCCCGCCGTGCCGCAGCTCTACGCCGATGTCGATCGCGAGAAGGCTGTCGAGCAGCAAGTGGATCTCAACGACGTTTACACCACGATGCAGACCTTCATGGGCGGCTATCTGGTGAATTACTTCAACCGCTTCGGCCGCCAGTGGCAAACCTTCGTCGAAGCCGAGGGCGATACGCGCAGCAATGTCCAGAACATTGGCGAGTTCTACGTGCGCAGCGCCAACGGCAGCCAGGTGCCGCTCAGCTCGCTCGTCCGCGTGAAGCAGATCACCGGACCGGAATTCATCACCCGCTTCAACGAGTACAACGCCGCGCAGCTCAACATCACCGGCGCTCCCGGATACAGCAGCGGCCAGGTGCGCGCCGCGCTTGAGGAAGTCTTCCGCCAGACCATGCCTCCCGGCATGGGCTACTCCTACTCCGGCATGAGCTTCCAGGAAGCGCGCGCCGCTGAAGGCACGCCGGCCTGGATGGTCTTCTCGCTCTCGCTGCTGTTCGTCTTTCTCATCCTCGCCGCGCTCTATGAGAGCTGGACCCTCCCCTTCAGCGTTCTGCTCAGCACGCCGGTCGCGATCCTGGGCGCCTATCTCGCTCTCACCGCGCGTTCGCTGGAGAACGACATCTTCGCCACCGTCGGCCTCATCATGCTCATCGGCCTCTCGGCGAAGAACGCCATCCTCATCGTTGAGTTCGCCGTGCAGAAATACCGTTCCGGCCAAAGCATCGCCGATTCTGCCCTCGGGGCGGCTCGCCTTCGCTTCCGCCCCATCGTCATGACCGCCCTTGCCTTCATCGTCGGTTGCATCCCGCTCTGGACCGCCAGCGGAGCCGGCGCTGAATCGCGCCGCATCCTCGGCACCGTCGTGATCGGCGGCATGGCGCTGGCCACGGTGGTCGGCATCCTCATGGTCCCCACCACCTTCTCCGTCGTCGAGTACCTCTCGCACCGCTTCGCCCGCGGCGGCAAGGGCACCACGATGGATTCAACCCACTACCCGGAAGACGAACGCGAAACAGTCGCTGCCGGAGCGGAGGGAGACGCTGCATGAACACGCCCACGCAATCCATGTCTCGCATCAGCAAGCTCGCCATCGGCGCTCTGCTCCTCATTCTTCTGGTTGGCTGCACCGTCGGCCCCAACTACAAGCGCCCGCAAGTGCCCGTCGCGCCTGCCTTCCGCGGCGCCGACGACACGCAAGTCGCCACAGCCGGCCAATCCTCTCTCGGAGACGAAAACTTCGCGGAGGTCTTTCGCGAGCCGGAGCTGCAGGACCTGATCCGCACCGCTCTCGCCAACAACTACGATGTCCGCATCGCGGCGCAGCGCGTCCTCGAGCAGCAGGCCCAGGTCAGGATCACCCGCGCGCAGGAGTTTCCTGCGCTCTCCGTCGGCGGCACCGGCATCGGTGCGGAACTGCCCGACTCGCTCAGCAAAACCATCAGCAGCCCCATCTCTGCGGGCAGCTTCGATCTCTCCGCCGCCTGGACGCCCGACTTCTGGGGCCTCTATCGCCGCCAAACCGAAGCCGCCCGTGCGCAGATGCTCTCGCACGTCTGGGCCCAGCGCGCTGTCCGCATGACTGTCGTCGAGCAGGTTGCGTCAGCCTATATCCAGCTGCGCGCGCTCGATCGCCAGCTTGCGATTGCGAAGCAGACCCTGCAGATTCGCCAGCAATCCGTCGATCTCACCCGCCGCCTCGCTGACGGTGGATCGGCCCCGCTCTCCGATCTCCGCCAGGCCGAAGAGCTCGAGTACACCGCCTCCTCGCAGATTCCCCAGCTCGAACAGCAAATCCAGCAGCAGGAAAACGCCCTCCGTCTCCTGCTCGGTGAGAATCCGGGGCCCGTCGCGCACACCGATGACGCTGCTCTCGCGCCGCCGCCGCAGAATCTCCCCGTCGGGCTGCCCTCGCGGCTCCTCGAGCGCCGCCCTGACATCCTCGAGGCCGAGCAGCAGCTGGTTGCCGCCAACGCGCAAATCGGCGTAGCGCGCGCACAATTCTTCCCGCAGCTCTCCATCAGCGCATCGGGCGGGGTCGGCGGCGATCAATGGTCGAACCTCTTCGATCCCGCCGGCCACACCATCTATGGCATTGGCTCACTCGCGCAGCCTCTCTTCGAAGGCGGCAAGCTGCGCGGCCAGCTTCAGCTCTCCGAACACCAGAAGGAAGAACTGGTCATCAATTATCAGAAGACCATCTCCGGCGCCTTCCGCGATGTCTCCAACGCGCTCATCGCCCTCGACAAGACGCGCTCGACGCGCGAACAGCAGACCCTGCTCGTTGCCGCCGCGCAGGATGCCACGCGCCTCGCGAGAATGCGCTATCAGGGCGGCAGCACCAGCTATCTCGAAGTGCTCACGACCGACTCCGACCTCTTCTCTGCGCAGCTGAACCTGGTCAACGCGCAGGAGGGCGAAGCGCTCTCGCTCGTGCAGCTCTACGGCGCTCTCGGCGGAGGCTGGGACTAAGCCGGTCTGCGGCACGCGGAGGGGGTGCCAGGCACCCGGCAGCTATCAGGGGCACTGGCAGGCCGCTGGCGCAGACCCTGAACCCATCATTTGCCGAACCTCGCTCAAGGTTTTGGTGCAGAGCTCGATCATCGTGGTCGAATCTGACTTTGGAACATAACTGATCCTGGATGTCGCCCCGTTCGCGTATTTCTGCCCGTCGAGGACTAAGAGAGCAAGCCGCTTCTCGTCCGACCAGAGCAGTACAGACGGCGGCCCGGCGCACGCACCAGAGTCTTTAGCCGAGATCACCACGCCTGGATAGGGCTCGATCGCGACATTAGATATCGCATCCAGGCTGGCGAGGGCCATCAGTGCACTGAACGCAAGGACCACGGAAAGCAAAGCCATCCAGCAGTCACGCGTCCTGAGCAACTTTGGCGCGATCCGTACCCTCCCGGCCATGAGCCTCAAGGCAAACGCCAGGCATGAGCCATAGATGGGCCTAAACAGCAACCAATCCCATCGCCTCTGCGTTAGTGCGCTGCCGAAGAGAATCCCCTGCCACCATGGCCAGATGTGAGCTGATTGGAGAAGAGCGGTGCCGTTCGCGTTTCCGTAAAAAAATGGGATTAGTCGATAGGGCAGCAGGCAGGTACCGCAAAGGCACACAACCTTTAACCAGCTGGTCCGGTTTTCGACCCGCCGGTACTGGAGAGCGAGTTTTGTTCGGACCCAATTAATTAGGTACATACATACCCACGCGGCAATCGTCCATTCCACCCAGGTGGCGACCACCAAGACGATCCGCAGGTGGGGATTTCTCGCTACCCACAAGGCGACCGCGAGCAATGGGAATGCCACAGCAACAGTCACCCATTTTTTCCACGCGGGAATCAGAGAGGCTACCCATTCGGCGCCATCCCACGCTACCCATGCGCCAGTCGCCCACGCAGCCGCTTGCAGCAATATGATTATGCCGCGATAGATACTCCGCTGGTCGACGGATGGGTTGAAAAGCGGAAAAGGTTCCAGTGCCTTTACGGTCTCAACTTGACGGACTACGTCGAGGAACGTCGCCAGGCCAACGACGAAGGCGACCCAGACGGATCCCTCGATCGCTTTGGCCCAGCCTCCGGGAAAAGGGTGGTTGCGACTAACCTGAAGTCTGCGAAATGGGCGTGCCATTGCGATCAATGCACCGGCCGATCGAGAACGTTGCTCCGGATTGTACTCGTGGCAGCTTGTCCGCGCATCGCAGATTCGCAGTGCGCCCTCGCATCGGATCACGGCCCGCTCTTAAGACCATGGCGGGTGGTTACGGGTTCTATGTCCCGGATTTCTGAGTCGCTATTTTGCAGTTCCCGGGCTCGCTGCCCGGTCCAGTACTTCCGCTGCTGATTCGATCAGCGCAGCTTCGTCTTCCAGGACTTTTGCCACCACCGGAATCTGTTCGTCCGCCTCTTTCCAGTTTTCCTGCTCCATGGCTTCGCGCACGGCTGGAAGGGTTTTTACGCCGTAGCCCGTGTATGCGCCCGGAGCATAAATCTGGTGCTTGAACCAGGGCCGCCCAGGCAGGCCGGCCTGCGTGGTCAGCGTGCGCTCGCTCTCCACCAGCAGCCCGTTGATCTTTGCCAGCGTCCCGGGGTCGGCGTCGAATGCACCGCGGGCCTGCATGGCGGAAAGCGCCCTGGTATAGTGGTCCGCGCTCGCGGTCAGCGCCGCGTCCGCATTCTCAAGCGGAGCGAAGTTCAGAAAGGGCGGGACCGCCTTGCGAGGGGGTGGAACCGACGTCTTTTTCGGATCGGCAATCGCAGTGAAGACGCCTTCATCCAGTTCTTTGTTCGTCTCCGCAATCTCGGTTTGCTGCGTTTTCAGCAAATCCCTGAGTTCGCCTGCATACATATGGACGGTGTCGGCGAAGTCGTGGAATCCGAAGGGCAGCAGTTCGGCGTCCGCCATGCGCATCAGCGCCGTGCCGCTCACCTGCGCCAGTGCGCGCCCGTAAACGAAATCGGTGTCGCCGAAGTGCGTGTACCAGTAAAAGTCGTCATAGACCGAGTGGTAGATGCCGCCCCCTGATTCGCCCCCAAACCCCAGATTCAGCGACGCAATGCCCGCAAAGTCGAGAAAGGGTGTGTAGTCGGAACCTGATCCGAGCGCCCCAATGCGAAGATCCGGGCGATTGCGAGCCTCCTGCCGCTTGCTTTCGTTCGCGGCATTCGCGATCGCGCGCAACTGGGCGCGTTTCCATACGGTCAGTTTCGTGTCCGGATCAGGAACGTCCCGGATGACACCGTTGATGAAATGTTCCAGCGTGTGCGAGCCCTCGACTCCGAGAAATCCGCGTCCATTGGAATCTGAATTGACGTACATCACCGCCTTCCTGCGCAATTCATCCTGATGCGTCTCCACCCACTCGGTCGAGCCCAGCAGCCCGGGCTCTTCGCCATCCCACGCGCAGAAGATGATGGTGCGCTTCGGCCTCCATCCCTGCCTGACCAGCTCTCCCATCGAACGCGCCTCTTCAAGCAGCGCCACCTGCCCCGAAATGGGGTCTTCCGCGCCATTGACCCATGCATCGTGATGGTTCCCGCGGATCACCCACTGGTCAGGAAACTCGGACCCGGGAATGCGGGCGATGACGTCGTAGATCGGCTTGATATCCCAGTTCGATTCGACTTTCAGATGAACCCTCGCCGGGCCGGGACCCACGTGATAAGTAATTGGCAGATTGCCGCGCCACGACGGCGGCACGGTCTCCCCGCCAATGGCCGCGAGCAATGGTTGAGCGTCACTGTACGAAATGGGAAGGACCGGAATTTTTGTAATCAGCGGATTGCCCTTGATCGGCAGGCGTTTGGCGTCCTTCGTTGCGCCGTAGCCGGGGGTCAGCGGGTCGCCCTCATACAGAGTGTCCGTGACCGCGCCGCGCTGCACACCGTCGGGAGGACGATAAGGACCATTGGGAAAAGTATCGCCCGCCGAGTAACCGTCGTCCCGGGGATCGGAATAGATGATGCAGCCGACCGCGCCGTGTTCGGCTGCAACCTTCGGCTTGATGCCCCTCCAGGCGCCCCCGTATCGGGCAATCACGATGGCCCCCTTCACCGATACACCCATGCGGTCCAGTTGCTCGTAGTCGGCGCGAACACCCTGGTTCACATAGACCAGCGGCGCGGTTACGTCGCCGTCGATGCTGTAAGCGTTATAGGTGGGCAATTGCTCGGATTGCTGGTTGGACGTCGGATCGGCCGCAATCGCCGGCTCTTCGAGTTTCGCTTTGAAGGTTGTCGGCCCAACCAGTTCAAGCTCCCGGTCCTTCGGCGTGGGAAACAGCACGTAAAACGTCTCGATTTGCGCGTCCAGGCCCCATTGCCTGAAGTGCGCGAGGATCCACTCCGCATTCTCCTTGTCATAGGGCGAGCCGACGTTATGAGGCCGCGCGCTCAGGTGCTGCATCGCCGCGCGCAGGTTGTCGGTCGCAGGCAGCGCCCGGAATTTGGTCTCCCATTCTCTTTCGCTCGCCGATGCTGCGGCAGAATAGCCTGCGAGCGGCGCCACTCCCTGCGCGGCTTCATCCTGTTGCATGGAACCGGGCCCAATCGACGCGATCAGCAGCGGCAAGAGGAAAAGGGAAGTTCCTCGCGCAAGAAGCATAGTGTTCCTCCGGGAATCAGGTTGGGTAATTTGGGGCAGACCTTCGTTCGATCATAAATCTGCGGTGCGCGGTCTCAGCCTTCTTGCTCCGCTCACTCCGTTCCGCTGCGGCAAAAATCGTTCGCCGGGCTGTGCGACAGTCGCGCCATGGTCTGAATTCGCCGCGCCAGGCCGGTATCATTGCGCGAGGACGGTGGCGGGATCGAACCGGTTCTCGGGGCATTGGATCGCCCATGGCCGACGCCTCTTGACGAATCCTTCCTTGCGGGTGAAGACGTATGAAACGATGGTCGATACTTCCGGGCGCTGCGGTTCTCGCCGCGTCATTGTCCTGCACCGGTCAGATGGATGCGAAGGGTCCCCCCGGCCCCGTAACCTTAACCGTGCAGTTGCCCAATCCGCAGCAACAGATTCTTTATGTCCACGAGGTGATGCCGGTCAGGCCGGGCTCCCTGACGCTTTACTACCCGAAATACATTCCCGGCGACCACGCGCCGGACGGCCCCGTCGATGAAATGATGGGCCTGGAGATCACCGCTGGCAGTCAGCGAATCGCCTGGCGCCGTGACGAAGTGGATATGTTCACCTTTCATTTAACGGTGCCGCCGGGCGTCGGCCGCATCGACATCCGCTTCCAGCTCCCGGCGCGTGACCGCGTCACGCCGAATCTCATGGGGCTGGAGTGGAATGAGGTCGCGCTCTATCAGGCAGGTTATCCGACCAAAGTGCAGATGTATGAACCGGCCCTCGTGATCCCGGCCGGCTGGCGATACGCAACTGCGCTCACGACCGCAGAGCACAATGGCGGAAGCATCGCTTTCCAGCCCGTGCCGTTCAACACCCTGGTCGATTCGCCGGTGATCGCCGGGAAATATTTTCGTGAGATGGATCTCACCCCGGCCGGTTCTTCAGTGCGTCGCTATCTCGATATGGTCGGTGATGACGCCGCGGCGCTCGATATTTCCGACGCGCAGCTCGCCGGTTATCGTCATCTGGTCGAGCAGGCCCAGGCGCTGTTTCACTCCCATCACTACGATGCCTATCACTTCCTTCTCACGCTGAGCGGCTACGTCTCCACAGGCGGCCTCGAGCATCACCAGTCGAGTGATGACCGCGCACGCGGCGGAGCGAAGATGTTTGCCGACGCTGACCATTTCATGCTCGATGCCTCGCTGTTGCCGCATGAATACACCCACTCCTGGAACGGCAAATTCATGCGTCCGGCGGAACTGTGGCAGCCCGACTTCGAGACTCCCGAACATACCCGGATGGTGTGGGTGTATGAGGGCCTCACCGTCTACCTCGGCGACATGCTGACGGCGCGAAGCGGGTTGTGGTCGCCGGATACATGGCGTGACGCGGTCGCCTACCGGGCCGCGGACATGGCGCATCAAACCGGGCGCGACTGGCGGCCGCTCATCGACACCACCGTCGCCGCACAGTTGCTCTACGGCTCCCCCGCCGCATGGGCGAACTGGCGCCGGCAAACCGATTTCTATCGCGAAGGCCAGCTCCTTTGGCTCGCCGTTGACATGAAAATCCGGACGCTCAGCCGGGATCGGCGGTCGATTGACGATTTTGCCCGGCAATTCTTCGGCGTGGACGATGGCAGTGACATCACCCATACCTTCACCTTCAACGACGTGGTCAACGCCCTGAACATGGTTCAGCCCTTCGACTGGGCGGCCTTCCTGCACAACTGGCTCGATGGCGTGGGCCAACAGGTTCCGCAGCTTTCCGGCATCGACGCCAGCGGCTGGCAACTGGTCTATTCCGATCAGCCTTCGCGATACGAGAGCGCGGTCGAAAACGTCGGCGAAGAGGAACTCAGCCGGAAAGGTGTCAACCTGATGTTCTCGGTTGGTTTGTTCCTCGATAGCCAGGGCACGGTCGAAGATGTCCGGTGGAACGGACCGGCATTCAAGGCCGGCCTCGCTCCGGGCATGACCCTGATCGCCATCGATGGCCGCTCGTACAGTACCGAGCTTTTGCGCACCGCAATCGCCCAGGCGCAGAAGAGCGGGACGCCGCTGCAAATCACCGCGAAGGGCGATGGCGTCACCGCGGCGTACTCGATCGAATATGACGGCGGACTGAAGTACCCGCATCTGGTTCGCGCACCGGGAACAACCGATTACCTTCAGCAGATCCTCGCGCCAAAGCCGCTGGACAACGGCTCCTAGACCAGAAATCCAGACTGTCTCCTGCGGCGGCTTTTCTGCGCGGTCCGCAAAGTGGCGCATTTTGGCGCGACGACGCGGTGTTCGTTGGAATCCAACGCTACGAATGCCGGGTGATGGATGATGGGCAAGATACTCGCAATGTCCAAGCCGAAATTTGAGCGATCCGAACTCCATAGTTGCGGTCTAACCCTTTTCAATTCGGCATGCACCTCATGCGGCGAAAAGGGCACTGTCAATGCGCACAATGGATCGATCGCCGCGTGGGAAAAAGCCCATATCTGCAAAAATCCGGGAGATGCGAAGCACGCCTCGCCCGGCGTTCTTGCGGCCTTCCCAAAGAAGCCCGAAGCGCGCGAATAGATCGAGAGTCTGAAGCCTGTGTGAATGAATGGCAGGCGCAGGCCGCGCAGATCATTCAGGCGGACGCGGCTGTGTCTTCATCGGGAAGGATGGAGCGAAGCGCAGCCAGGAGGGCCGCAGGCCCGTCATCCTTCGACACGAACTGACACACTCCGAACAGGACACAAATCTCCCGATACTGGTCGCCGGTGACCGTCCAGACAACCAGGGGAATCGCCTTCAGTTGAGGGATTCTGTGCCAGAAACGAAGGAGCTCGAACCCGCTTTCGATGCCGAGGTCAATGTCAATGACGATCGCCTGGGGCAGCGGGACTTCGCCGCGCAGTCCCTTTTCAAGATAGATTTTTCCATCGGTCGAAAAGCGATAGACTTCGACTTCTGTGAATCCGGCGTGGCGCCCGATGTCCGCGGCTTTGCGAATATCCGCGGGACTGTCTTCGAGCAGGAGAAGAAGAGGCATAGACGCCGGATGGTTCCCTCAGTGTACGCCTCGTAAACATTCCAGGCGGCGGTTCTCCCCAATTCGACATTTTGCGAAGATTCCACACATGGCACATCCTGGTCGTCCTCATCGCCGATTTCGAAGCTGATCCGTCGGGTAAAGCGACAAGCAAAACCTTCTTAGGGGAGAGAAGCCGGCTTCAGCCCGGCCAGAAACGACGTACGCTGCATGATCGCCGCAGATGACGGGTGGACCTCCGCCAACGTGGGGCCATCGAAGCGCCGATAAGAAAATGAATTCTGCGGTTCCACGGCGACGAATTCTGCCGACGCTGGGCTGTCGGGGATTCTTGCGCCGAACCAGTGGGGATCGTCACGCTGAACCCAGGTCAGGAGAGCGAGCACGGCTCCTGGCCCGTAGTGGGGCGCAGCGGGTGAGGTGTTTCGAGCATCGACGGATTGGATCGCTGCCTCATTGCCGTAGAGCGCCGACATCGTGTGGCTCCTCCGATCGACAAACATCGTGATGGGAGCCCAGCGCAAAGGATGATACGGCAGATCCTCAGGAAGCGAAGCCGCGCGATTGTTGACAGCCTCCAGCACAGCCGACCGTGCACTCGTGATCGGCAGCGTATAGACGAAATCGTCTCCTTTCACTGGCTGATGGCATCCCGTACATTCGTTCACGAAGCGGGCATCGGAGCCATAGGGCTTCAGATCGATTCCACGCCACCGGCCCCATCCCCATCCATCCGTCGAGGCGTATTTCTTCGAATCCCTGACCATCAGCTCCACCTGCACGAACTTGCCGGGATAGACGACGCCGTCGCTGCCGAGTTCCTGCTGCCAGGCGACTTTTGCGAAACGTGTCCCATCGGGCCATGGCGAGATGTGCCCGGACTCCGCCGCCTGGATTGCGATCCCGTTGCCCAAAACGAAGCGGAAGGTATTGTTGTCGCCGCGATCGGTAAAGCTCAGCGCCTTCCAGCTTTCGAACGATGGATCGAAGGAGACCTCATTCCATTCCGGGCTGACATTCTCAGGCCGAGCTGGAACTGCTGCGGAAGAAACGGCGGGAAGCTGAGGCCCCGTGGCAGCGGCGGGTGGAGACAAAGGAGCCCACGGGGAGAGGTACGCTTTCAGCGCCATCAGACCCTCCGGAGAGACCCTGGCGTCCGGGTGCAGCGCGAGGAAACGAGGCAGCGGCATCGCGCCCAGCTGGATCATGTTCACCGACTCATAGAGCGCCGCCTTCTGCACGGCCCCAGGCTTGCTTCCAAGTGTCGAGAAGTCCAGATGCCCGCGAGCTGTCAGAATGTCCCGGCGAACCAGCCAGTAGCCCGGTTGAACCTCATCGAACCAGGCAAGCCGGCTCTGATCGGAATGGCAGCTATAACAATCCCGTTCGAGGATCTGATGGACACGCGGCGGCGCCTGGATTTCCGCCGTGGCGGGTTTCGCGGGAATGGCTGGCCGAACGCACTGCAGTGCGACGAAGACGCCAGCAACCGCGATGGCGAACTTCCACGAGAACTTCATCATTCTGCGCCTCTCTTCTCCGGCTCCACGCCCACCAGCGCTCTTCCGTTCCCGGTTATAGACAGATAGCGTTCTCCATGGTCAGCCGCCATGGCAGCCGCGACCAGGGGGGCGATGACAGTCACGATTGCGAATACCGTGCTGTCGTCCCGTGTTGTAAGTCTCCGCCGCGGAGGCGAGTTATTCGTTCGAGCTGTGGAGCGCTTTGCGGATCATGGCGGCGGCCTGGTCTCCCTGAAGGTCCGCGCCTGCAGGGTTAAAGTGAACCGGATCCTGATGCAGATCCTGATGCTCCTCCAGCAGCGCAAACTGATCATCGATTGGAATACCGGCGGCCGCGACAAACGCGGCGGCGATGCGATTGCGTGCCTCAATCCGCGGATTCGTCGCATCCTTCGCGTCCGCGCGCACCGGCGTTGTGCTGGCCCAGATCAGCCTGCCTCCTTTTCCGGCCAGCGCCTCCACCGCCCGCAGGTAGACAGGGAACGCCTCCTGGTATTGGGGTTCAGTGTAAGCCCAGCCATGCATGCCGTTATTGAAATGAACCACTCGGAATCGAACTCCCTCCATGGCCGCGAACGCAGCGATCTGGTGCTCGATGCGGGGATCGCCCACGCACGTTGAGGACGCCATCAAATAGACGTTCGCGATTCCGCTCAGATCCTTGCTCACTTCCGGGAAGTAATTGCGCGAGATGGAATCGCCCAGCAGCAGCACATTGGGCAGCTGCGGATCCGGATGCGGTGGCCGCACTTCCCAGGTCCACTCGATCTCTTCGGGAATGCTGACCGGTTTCTCCGCGATCAGAGGGATGGCCACAACACTTGCCAGCGAGGCAACGCAAACCTTCTGCCAAATCCGGCCGCCAAATGCAAACCGCATGGATTCTCGTCTCCTCGGTCAGAATCTTGTCGACAGCGTCATGCTGGTTCGGATCGACGCGGTGCTGCCGCGGCCCCTGCATGCGGCTTTGCAAAGCTCTCCGCCGCAAGCTTCCTGCTTTCTCCGCGCTCGAAATGCATCGGCACGACCTGGTCGCCGTAGCGGAGCTGCGCCGTTCCTCCGTTGCGGCTGAAGATGCTGGCTGATCGCAGCCTGCCGTTCTCCCACGCCATATCGATGACATATCCGCCTCGCGCACGCAGGCCGCGAATCGAGCCCCGCGGCCACGCCGCCGGAAGCGCCGGCAGCAGTTCAATCTCGCCGCCCTGTAATCGATCCGGTTCAACCGATCGCCGGCGTCAAAGCCGCACAAGGCATGATCAGGTCTCCGCGAGTGCGCGATGCACCAGGTGGATGGAGATGGAGCCTTCTCCCACGGCAGAGGCCACACGTTTCACGTTGCCGGAGCGGATATCTCCGACGGCAAAAACAGCGGGCACACTGGTTTCGAGCATCTGCGGGGGCCGGCTGAGCGGCCATTGCCCCGGCGCGCTGGCCAGAATCGGGTCCAGATCCCGTCCGGTGAGGATGAATCCCTGTTCATCGAGAGCGACGTACCCGCGCAGCCAGTCCGTGCGCGGCGAAGCGCCCGCCATCACGAAAACATGGCGAATTGCATGCTCCGATTCCTCGCCTGTCGCCCGGTTCCGGCAGGTGACCCGTTCGAGGTGCCGATCACCGGCCAGCGCCACAATCTCGGTCTGGAAATGCAGTTCGATGACAGGATTCTCCACAATTCGCTGGATGAGATAGCGCGACATGGTTTCCGATAGTTCTTTGCCGCGAATCAGCATGCGGACCTTGTGGGCGGTTTCGCCCAGGAAAACCGCAGCCTGACCGGCGGAATTGCCGCCGCCCACGACGATGATCTCTTCGCCCGTGCAAAGTTGCGCTTCCATGAAGGTGGCGGCGTAGTAGATTCCCTGGCCCTCGTACTGCGCCAGATTCTGAACCTGCGGCTTGTTGTACTGAGCCCCTGTGGCAATCACGATGCTCCGCGTCTCGATCAGTCCGCCGTCGTCGAGAGTCAGATGGTAGGGCCGCTGGTCGCATTGGATCTTCACCACCTTGCGGCCGACCATCATCCGCGCGCCGAATTTTTCCGCCTGCACCACCGCGCGGCCGGTCAGCTCCTGGCCTGAAATGCCCATCGGAAAGCCGATATAGTTCTCGATTTTTGAGCTCGCGCCCGCCTGCCCTCCGGGATACTCGGATTCGATGACGACCGCGTCCAGCCCCTCCGACGCCGCGTACACGGCCGCGGCCAGACCCGCCGGCCCCGCGCCCACAATCGCGACATCGTGCATGCGTGACTCATCGATACGGCCCGTGAATCCCAGGCACTCCGCCAGTTGCTGGTCGCTCGGATTTCGCAGGACATTCGTGCCGCTGCAGATCACAACCGGAATGTCTTCGAGCTTGATCGAAAACCGGTCGAGCAGTTCCTGCGACCCTTTGTCGCTGTCCAGATCGATATAGCTGTGAGGATGTCCATTGCGGGTGAGGAATTCGCGCAGGCGCAGCGTATTGGACGAGTGTTGCGATCCCAGCACGATCACATTCCCCAGCCCCTCCGAAATCAGCGCGACGCGACGCAGCAGGAAAGCGCGCATGAAGAGATCGCTCAGCTCTGCATCTTTTGCAATCAGTGTGCGCAAACCGTCTGCGCTGAGTTCGAGGAATTCTCCCGGCTCGCCCACCCGCCCGCGGGAAAGAGCGCGGACCCCGGAAATCAGGACCATTTCACCCGAAAATTGGCCGGGGCCATACGTCACAAATACCCGCTCACCGGTGAGCCCCAGCAATGCGATGTCCAGCTTTCCTGAGAGCACCACGAATAACGACATCGCTACATTGCCCGGCTCGAAAAGGATCTCTCCGGCCTGAACCGATCGCACTTTCGCGTAGGGACGGATGCGGTCAATCTGCGCCGCCGTAAGAACAGGAAACGCCTCTGCCTGCAGGTCAGGCGTGTTGATCGCTCGCAACATTTGCCCGATTCCCTCCCAGGAACTCTATTAGTACCCTATGCGTCATTGATCGTCACTTTCGCGAGTCAGGCCGCGCAGTTCACGCATCGCGTCTTCTGTCTGTGACCCCATCGGTCGTGATCCAGAGCGCGGCCGGCATTCCTGCCGAAGATCGAAACGATATCGTTCTCATGTTCACTCCCGCTCAATCGGGTGGCGGCTTACGCGGTGCTCGAACTGCGGATCGCGGACGCATCCATCGCCGCTGCGCCGTGCCTCCACGTCACTCCGCATCCGTATCCGTCGACATGGAGGGCGGGGCGTCGTTGGGTGCGCTGCCCCACTCCGGATTGGGCGTCGGCCCCATCTCCAGGGTGAGCGTCCCTCCGTTCGCGATATCGCTGTGCCGAAACCAGGGCTTGTCGAGCGCCTGGCCGTTCAGCCGGGCCGACTGGATGTATTTGTTCTGCGCCGACACGTGATCCGCAGTAATCGTGAACTCCTTTCCGTTATCCATGCGGATGGTCGTCCTGGCAAAAATGGGACTGCCGATCTCGTACACCGGGCTTCCCGGACAGACCGGATAAAAGCCCATCGCACTGAACACATACCACGAGGATGTCTCGCCGCCATCATCATCCCCCGGAATGCCCAGAGGTCCATTGCCGTACCAGACGTCCATCAACTGGCGCACCCGCCGCTGCGTCTTCCACGGCTGTCCGGAGAAATCGTAGAGATAGGGAATATGGAAGCTGGGCTCATTGCCCTGCGCATACAGCCCAACCAGGCCCGTGGCGTCGGGAAACTGTCCGAGGAACTGGTATTTCGAGGTCCCGTACTGCTCCACAAAGAGCTGGTCCAGTCTTTGGTTGAAGCCATCGCGGCTGCCAAAGAGATGAATCATGCCCGCCGCGTCGTACTGCACGCCGAAGGTATAAACCCACGCATCCATCTCCGTGAAATAGTCGCGCCCTCCCTGTCCTCCCCCTAACTTCGGATCGAAGGGTTCTACCCACTGGCCGTCGGCGCTCTTCGGCGCCATAAAATCAATCGCCGGATTGAAGACGTTCTGATAGTTGTGCGCCAGATGGGTAAAGTACTCCGCATCTTTCGTCTTGCCCAGGGCGCGAGCCAGCTGAGCCGCACACCAGTCGTCGTAGCTGTTCTCAATCGTCACGGAAACCGCCTGGCGCCGCTCGCCCGTCACCTCAGGGACGGTTTCCTTCTCGCCGTACGCCAGTGCGGGAAAGAATCCCTTCTCGAAATAAGTTTTGTCCAGAGGCGTCAGCGAAGCGCGGCTCCATGGAAGCAGCGTGGCCTCGGTCGCATTTTTGCGAATCCCCTCATAGGCCTGCTCGACATCGAAGTCCCGATAGCCCTTCTCGTAAAGGTCGAGGATGAACTCCGCCGCATGGTGCCCGATCATCACCGCCTGCTCGCCCGCTACCGAAGGAAAGGAAGGCATCCACCCGCTCTGCTGATACATGCGCACATAGGATCGCGCCATATCCTCCTGCCGGTGCGCATCGAGCAGCGTCTGCAAAGGGTGGAGCGAGCGGAAAGTGTCCCACAGGCCGTCATCGACATAGAAATCGTGGCCTTCCGAGGAGTGCACCTGGTGATCGTAGCCGCTGAAGTAGTGCCCGTCTTCGGTGATGTCGGTCATCCGGCCCAGCGAGCGATAGAGCGCCGTGTAGAAGACAGTGCGCTCACGTTCCGTTCCCCCTGTCGTCGCAACGGCTTCCAGGGCGCGATTCCAGACCGCCCGTGCTTTCGCCTTCACCGCATCGAAGCCCCACTGCGGAATCTCTCGCTCCAGATTGCGCCGCGCCTGCTCCGTGCTGATATACGAGAGGCCTACCCGCACCTCGATCGTCTGTCCGGCAGCCATCGCCGTATCGCTGACGAATCGAATGTCGTCGCCGCTGACCTTCGCTTCGTGTCCGAACGTACCGCCCTGCCACGTCCGCCAGGAATTCGGCGGACTGGAAAACTCAATGTAGAAATACTCGCGCGTTTCGCCGTGGGCATCGGCCAGGCTGGCGACGTCGCCGCCCACCCTCTCGCTGCCTTCTACCGCATTCGCCCCGGTCACGCTGAATTCCGCGTGGTCGTGCAGGCTCAGTGCTAGGTGGCTGTGCTCGCTGGCCGGATAGGTGAACCGATAATATGCGGCTTCCTTCGTCGTGGTGGCCTCAGCCTTGATCTTCCACGTCAGCAGATCAGCTTCGTAGTAATACGGGGTCGCGGTCTCAAAATCGTGGTCGAAGTCTGAAGCGTAGTCCGCCGGCTTCGTCCCTTCCGCCCCGTCCGATGCCATCAGCAGTCCAGGGCCGGCGGGAAATCCATAGATTTTGTCAGCAAGATAACGGTCGGTGATCCCTGGTGTGGTCACCGGAGCGACCCGCGCCATGCCGTACGGATATTGCACGTAGGGAACCGTCGCCGTCAGCAGCTGGCCGATGCCTCCAATGTTGGGATCCACATAGGCGACCGGCTCCTTCGCAGTCTGCCCCGCAGCTCCTGCCATGCCGATTCCGAGAATGCCTGCAAGAGCCAGGCCAACCGCACCATTCATTCTTGTCTCACCCTTCATGGATTGTTTCTGACATGGATCGTTTATGAAGTTGTTGATCGTTTTCCCGCGACCGCTTCAACCGACCCCGTCACGGCTGCAGGGTGAACTCGGTGCTGAGGCTGGCTCGGGAAGATCCACCCGCCCAAACCGTATAGCGGCCCGCTTCCACCGCCCACTTTCTCTCCGCATTCCACACCGCAAGCTCGCTCTGCGGAACGTCAAACGTCACGGTGCGCGTCTCTCCAGGCTGCAGATGAATGCGTGAGAAGCCCTTGAGAGAGCGCTCCGGCGTCTCCACGCTGCTCACGTTCTCCCGCACATACAGCTGCGCGACCTCATCTCCTGCCAGGCCGCCGGTATTGGTCACATCGACGGTGACGCGAATAGCCCCGTGGCTGCCCGGTGCCGGAGTCTGAACGGCCAGCCGGCCGTAGCGGAACGTCGTGTAGCTCAGGCCGAAGCCAAAGGGAAAGAGTGGTGTCCCGGCGCTGTCCACATATTTCCAGACCCGCGAAGGATCGGCGTTGTAGAAATCCGGGAGTTGCCCCGCGCTGCGCGGGAAGGTGATCGTCAGCTTGCCGCCAGGATTGTTGTCGCCGAACAGCGTTTCCGCGACAGCCTTGCCGCCAAATTCTCCCGGGTACCATGCCTCGAGAATCGCCGGAACATGCTGCTCCGCCCAGTCGATGGTCAGCGGCCGCCCATTTTCGAGGACCAGCACAACCGGTTTGCCCGCACCCGCCACAGCCTCGAGCAGCTGTTCCTGATTGCCGGGCAAGTCGAGACAGGAGCGATCGAAACCCTCGCCCGAGATCCCCTGCCGCTCACCGAGCGCCAGGATCGCAACATCGGCCCCGGCCGCCGTCTTCACCGCCGCCGGAATATTGCTGCCCGGATCGAAGGTGACCGTCGCCGCCGGCAGAAGCTCGCGGATCCCCTGGAGAATACTGATGCGTTCTCCGTTCTTCTCATCTTCATAGTCGCCGTAGCGCGCCACGTCGCCATTCGGACCGATCACGGCAATCCGCTTCGTGGATTTCGCGAGGGGCAGAAGACGGCCATCGTTCTTCAGCAGGGTCATCGATTCGCGAGCCGACTCGAGCGTCAGCGCGAGGTGTCGTGGTGAGCGGTACACTTTCGCCTTCAGATCCGCATCGACATAGGGATGATCGAAGAGCCCCAGCTCGAACTTCACCCGCAGCACCGATCGCACTGCGCGGTCTAGGTCCTCGACCGGAAGAGTATGGCTACGCACGCAATCGGCCAGCGCGTGCTGAAAGACTGCGTGATCGAAGTCGTAGAACTGCATGTCCACTCCGGCCCCGATGGCCATGCAGGCGGCTTCCTGGGGAGTAGCCGCCACGTGGTGCGCCGAGTACAGGCGCTCGATCGCGCCGAGATCGGAGAGCACAAATCCGCGAAAGCCCCACTCCTGCCGGAGAATCGTCTTCAGCAGAAACGGATCGTCGGTGATGGGAATCCCGTCGATTTCGTGGTAAGCGGCCATCACCGCCATGGCGTGCCCCTCGCGAATCGCCTCCGCAAACGGCGGCAGCATGATGGTCCGCAGCTCCCGCTCCCCCATGTGCACCGGCGAAGTGTTGGTCCCTCCCTCCGGCGAACCGTGGCCCGCGAAATGTTTCGGCTCAGCCACCACCGTGTGATCGCTGGCCAGGCTCTCCCCCTGGGCCCCGCGCACATAGGCGAGACCCATCTGCCCGGTCAGGTATGGATCCTCGCCGAAATCCTCTTCAACCCTTCCCCAGCGCGGATCGCGGGCCAGATCGAGCACCGGAGCCAGGATCATATCCACTCCGCTCGAGCGTGCCTCAGCCGCAATCGACGCGGCGGTCTGCCGCGCCATCTCCGGGTCCCAGGTGGCTGCCAGGCCCATCGGCGCCGGAAACACCGTTCCGTTGTTGTAGCCGTGCAGCCCTTCTTCGATGAACAGCGCGGGAATGCCCAGCCGGTCGTGAGCCATCACCCACTTCTGGATTGCATTGGCCTGCTCCGGAGTCGGATAGAGGTCGTGAATCGATCCTACGCCGAGATCGCCCCACAGCTGTTGAGCTTTTTCCGGCAGAAGCACTGCATCCGGTGCCGCATGCGTCTCGTCGAGCCGCCGGCTCATCAGATCCTTCGCTCCGGAATACATATCCAGCTGGCGAGCTTTCTCCGCAACGGTCATCCGCCGCATCAGGTCATCGATGCGCTCCTCCACAGGAGCGCCGGCCTGCCGGTAGGGCGGCGAACCCTGGTCCTGCGCGCGGGCGGGAACAGGGCGCAGCAAGACGCAAAGCCCGCAAAATAGAACACAGGTTCTTATCAACACAGCCTGCCGGGCGATACGGCTGTCATCGAGGCCCTGTGGCGATGGCGCTGACATCGAGAAGTTGCTGCGTCTCGAGAGCAACAATGATTTTTCCAATCCGGATTCGATGATTCATCACGCATGGAGAGAGCGGGTTGGTAACCCCAGGGCCGGCGGCAGGGTTGGGAGATTCGCCGCATCTGCACCCGGCAGGGAAGGGAACTGTCCTCGAACCCAGCCAGGCAGCAGCGCCTCTTTCCCGTGAGGGCAGAGAGGGCAAGGACAAGCACCGAAGTTCACGCGCGAGGTCCTGGCTCATGGTTGCTGCTTCGCTTCTCGCCGCTGTCGGCCTCTTTGCCGTTGGCCAGAGGAGCGGGCCGGACATCGATGTGCGTGCCCGATGCCATTTCGACCCAGATTCTAGCATCCATGTTGGCTGCACTGCCCCGACCCTGCACCGCAGTGCTCTTCCAGCAGCGCCGGCTCCGGGAGATCCGCTGCGTCCTCAATGATCTCCACAAGATAGTTCGGGCCGATTTTCAGCTGGATGGTCAATTCTGCTCATTCTCTGCTCTGCGAATGGACATAGCATTCCTTGTGTGAATCGGTAATGGTTGTCTCCGCAAGCGACTCTGTCGCAGACTTCAGTTTCTCGCGTCCTTAGCAGCGCAGGCCGTCATCCTTAAAAGAACCGACAAGGCCGAAAGAAACTTAACCGTTCATTGCCGAGGTGCTGTTCGATGCGGTCCTTCTTAGTGAAGTTGATTCGCATACGCTGGCGGCGATCTCTGCCATCGATCGGCGCCGCGGCGGTCGTGGCGATTGGTCTGTTCTGCACGCCGGCAGCGCTGGCAGCCGCAGGACCCCAGCAGGCAGCAGCGCCGCCGGCCGCGGAAAATGCAGCTGCCGGATATGTTGGCGAAAGCACCTGTACCACTTGCCACACCGATATCGCCAAAGGGTTCGCCGCCAATCCCCATTCCCGCCTCGCTCTGGAACACGCGGGTCACGGCGTCACCTGCGAGAGTTGCCACGGCCCCGGCAAGGCCCATGTGGACGGCGGCGGCGACGTCACAAAAATCTTCCGCTTTACCAGGGCGTCGGCCGAGCAGATCGATGCGAAGTGCCTGACGTGCCATGCCGCCGCGCATCCTGACTTTCCGCGCTCGCCCCATGGTGCAGCCGGCCTCACCTGCCTGAGCTGCCACAGCGTTCACCACGCGGCCACTCCGAACTTTCTCCTCACCGCAGCCCAGCCGGCGCTCTGCTACCAGTGCCATGCGGCCGTGAAGGCTCGCTTCTCGATGCCGTTCCATCACCGGGTTCCCGAAGGCCTGATGAAGTGCAGCGACTGCCACGATCCTCATGGGACGTTCCTCCCGGATCAGTTGCAGGCCACGGCGGATCAAAACACCATCTGCGCCAAATGTCATACAGAAACGGCTGGGCCATTCGTTTACGAGCACCCCGTGGTGCGAACGGAAGGATGTCTTGCCTGTCACTCCCCGCATGGATCGCCGAATCCGCGCCTGCTGAAGGTGAGCAATGTCAATACGCTGTGCCTGCAGTGCCACACCGCGTCGATAAATTTTGGTGAGGCGGGAACTCCTTCGTTCCACAACCAGGCTGCGCAGTACGTCGCCTGCACCAACTGCCACACCCAGATCCATGGATCCAATGCCAGCGATATTTTTTTCAAGTGAGGGAGAGGAGGCGTGATGACGAGAGCGATATCGCTGTCGCAAGTCGCAGCGCGGCCCGTCCTGCTCCTCTCGCTGGCGTTGAGCGCCGCGATTGCCGGCAGCGCGCAGACCGTGTCTGACCAGCACCCTCTGGCGCCCCAGGGTACCGTGAAGGATGGCTATGCCATTCATCAGTCCATCGATCTGGGCGGACATATCGCCGACAACTCCGGCAGCGCAGCGATGTACGACACTCTGGTCAATCTTCAGACCGGCCCCCGGATTCTGAATCAGACTCTCGACATGCGCGCCAGCGAAGGCTCGAAACACTTCCTGTTCGACACGTTGTTCGCCAATAGTGCGGGCTACGGAGGCGATCCGAACGATTTCACCGTACTGCGAATGTCCAAAGGCAGGCTCTACCAGTTCAATGGAATATTTCGCCGTGATCGCCAGTACTTCGATTACGATCTGCTGGACAATCCGCTCGTTCCCGCAGGGCTCAGCTCGAACGGCTACACCTTTCCCCAGGTCGAGAACTCGCCCCATCTGTTCAACACCGTTCGCCGCATGACGGACGTCGATCTCACCTTTCTCCCGCTCTCCAAAGTCAGCTTTCATGCGGGCTATTCGCAGAACGTGATGGAAGGGCCGACGTTCAGCTCGATTCACGAAGGGACCGAGGCGTTGCTGCTTCAGAACTGGCGCAACAGCACCGACACCTGGCGCATGGGCGTGACATGGAAGCCTGCGATGCACACCTTGTTTGGTTTCGACGAGGTCATCGAGCACTACAAAGGAGATACGAGTTGGGGGCTCGGCGGCCTGACGCTGCAACTCAGCAACGGCGCCCCTGTCAGCCTCGGCTTCGACAACACGAGCGTGCCGAACTGCGGGAACCATCTGCCCGCTATCCAGGACAGCACAACCAGCCCGGCGACCGCCAACCCCACCTGCAACGGCTATTTGCAATATGCGCGGTCCGCGCCCATACGTACGTTGATTTCGACGGAGGAGTTTCACTTCCAGAGTTCCGACATTCCGAAGGTACAGATGAATGGCCGCGTGCTGTACACGGGCGCCACGATGAACCTTCCCAATTACAACGAGTCGTTCACCGGTCTTATTTCGCGCAGCAGCACAGAGGCGTTCACCGTAACGGGAAACGGCAAGGCGGAACGGACCAGCGTGGGCGCCGATTTCGGCCTGGTGTGGCAGTTTGCGCGGCGATTCAGTCTCTCGGAACAATACGACTTCTACGACTTCCGTATCCCTGGCACCGACAACTATCTCCAAACCAGCTACAGCGGAACCTCAATGCTGGCGCCCCCGCCGCCCACTGGCACAGTCAGCACAACGGCCGATGCGTTCTTCATTGGCCAGAAGACGGAGACCAACACCGCGCTGGTCCGCTGGCAGGCCGCCCCGCACGCCAGCTTCTCGCTCGGCTGGCGGCAGCGCGTGCGCATGATCGAGCTGCGCAACCCGGACGCGTCCAGCCTGACCATTCATACCGAGGGCGCCCTCCTCGGCGCGGAACTGCAGCCATTGCCGGGCTGGAAGATCTACGGCAACGTCGAAATCGGATCCGCGGACAATGCTTACATTCAGATCGATCCGCGTCAGTTCCAGCGCTATCAGCTGCGCACTACTTATCATCCAAAGGAATGGGCGACGATCTTTGGTGACTTTGGCGATATCGAGAATAGGAACAACGCCACCTATGTTCACCATCTGGATCACGATCGCAGCCTGTCGGCGGGAGCCGACCTGTCGCCCAATCCGCATTACGGTGTCGATCTGAGCTATGGCTACATGGATTTCTTCACCGTGACCGATGAGTGTTACACCATTACGCCCGCTGCCACCAACACGCCCCTGACTAGCTCGCCGGCCTGCATAGCCAACGGAACCCCCTACTACACGAACGGCTACTATGACGCACCGACGCAGTATGGCTCCTTCGGATTGACATTCACCCCGGTGACGCGGTTCACCGCGGGCGGCGGCTATCGCATGACGGCGATCAATGGGACCACGGTCGCCATCAATGCTCTTCAGGTGCCCGGATCGCTGCAATCGCACTACCAGACGCCCTATGCCAACGCGGTATGGACGGTCCAGCCGGGATGGGCTTTTCGCGCCGACTGGAACTACTACGGGTACGGCGAAGGAGCTCCCATTGGACCAGCATCGCCGCGGAATTTTCGCGGCAATCTTTACACCCTGGGGATGCACTACGAGTTTTGATGGATTGTGCGAGTTCAAATCAATGAAGTGAATTCATTCAACCGCAGCAAAGAATCTCGTGAATCTTCGCATCGTAACCTGGGCATTTCGTTTCATGAAGAGCCGGTCTCCGACGGGATGCGTTGAGCTTCCAGGTCAACGCATCCGGCGGGCGTTCCGAAAACTGTGGGTTAGGGGCCAGACGTTCAGCGATTTGTGAACCTCTCCTGCCGCTACGGAGTGGCGTTCACCACCAGCGTGGTGCTGATGCTGCGCCCCTTGTAGTCGGTGCTGTCTGCCGGCGTGAAAGTCGCCCAGAGGGTGTACGTTCCCGCCTTCAGAACCGCGCCGGCGGGCGGATTATAGGTGAAGGTTCCCGCCACTCCGCCGGAAGTGGCGTCCAGTTGCGTCGCGCTCAGGGGGTGGGATAGTTGATGGGCGCTGGCTCGGGCCAGCTCGCCGGCACCGGCGCCTGGTTCACCGTCAGCGACACTGTGCCTTTCACCGTTGTGAAGTCCATCTTGTCGGTGGGGGTGAACGTGACCGACAGCGATTGCATTCCGGTTTTCAGGATCGTTCCCGCCGCCGGCGAGTAGA
>JBARMS010000110.1:0-17035 GCA_049802575.1 Acidobacteriaceae bacterium
CCATTGAGTATCCGAATGGGTTTCTTCCTGTGAATGCAGGTGCCGACGATGTAGAGGTGAACACGCCGGACGACGGCACCTTCGATCTCGACCCGCACGATTTCTACCGCTACACCGAGGATGCCAATCCGTTCCTGGGTGAGCTGGAATATCGCAGCCCCCAGCCTCATCAATGGGGCGAAGCGCAGACCGTGGGCAGGATCACCATTCAGGAAAAGACGATGCTGCCCATTCTCGGACTCGCCGCGTGGCAGATCTACCTGACGACCGGCGACCGGCAATTCCCCTCCGAGACCTACGGCTCGCTGGCCCGCTATGACGACTGGCTTTGGCGCCGGCGCAACGCCGGCGATGGGTTGCTGGTCTGGTACAACCCCGAAGAGAGCGGCTGGGACAACGCATCGCGCCTGCTGCCTCTTCCAGTCAAAACCGTGGACGGCAGCACGATGGCCTATCTGCTGCGGAAAATGCTTGCCGAGTCGGCACAGGTTCTGGGGCGCGACGACGACGCTGCGCGCTATGCTGACCGGGCCGCCCTGACGGCCCGGAGCATCAACGCGAAAATGTGGGACGACCGCACCGGCTTCTACTACGACCTGAGCATGGACGATCGCCAGCGCCCGCAGAAGTCGCCTGCTGGATTCACCCCGCTGATGACCGGCACGGTCACCGCAGACCGCGTAGCCCGGCTGGCCGCGCACCTGCAGAATCCCCACGAATTTGCCACCGGCGCGCCGGTTCCCAGCCTCAGCCGCGACGACCCGCAATTCGACACGCGTACCTGGGGATGGAACGGTCCCACGTGGATCCCGTCGAACTGGCTGGTGATGGAAAGCTTCGCGCGCGCGGGCCGCACCGATCTGTCGAATGCGCTGATGCAAAGCATGGCCGAGATGATGACAAAGCCGGACGGATTCCCCCGGACGTACGAACAGTACAACTCGGAAACCGGAGTTCCGTTTGGCGTTGCCGACTATTCCTGGAGCGGGGCGATCAACGATTACCTCGTCCGCTGGGTCGCGGGGATTCAGCCCGCGGCCGATCAGGGTAAGGTGGTCATCGCGCCGCACCTGCTCGCGGGCTGGAAGTGGTTCTCGATTAGCCGCGTGCGCATCGGTCAGAACGATGTCGGTTATCGCTACGACATCTCTGCGGAGAAGCAACAAATTCGCGTGCAAAATACCGGCCCCGGTCCGCTGCAGATCGATCTGGAGCTGCCCGTCACGCAAGCTCCGCGTTCCGTGATGCTCGATGGACAGGCGATGCCTGCGTCGGCCTATCGGATCGAAGACGGAGAACTGCACATCACTCTGCCCAGCGGCGCAACCAGGAACGTCGAGGTTTTGAATCCATGATGAGAGCGAACCAGGCCGAGGCCGTTGCTCCTCTCCGGTTGTGCAAATTGCATTTGTTAACCGTGGCATCGGTGGCCGGCCTCTTCGCGTGCGTCGCGGTGGCGGTGTGTGCTCAGACTTCGCTACCTGCGCCACTGGTCGCTACGTCCTTTGGAGACGCCAACCCGAGCCAGCCGTACATTGCCATCCGGCAGCCCAACATTCCCGGCTATGCGAAGGATCATTTTGCCAGGGCCTATCTCGGTGATGGACTCCTGGGCATTCGTCCTAACCCCAACCCTCTTTCGCAGTCGGAGACCGTTGCTCTGGGTTTCGTCTTCCACCACCCGCAGGGCGGATTCGAAATGGCGGCGCCAGCGCCGTATCCGCTCGGAGTCGATCTTCGCGTGGGTGGGTCCAGCCTGCTCGACAACACGGGCAAGCTGACCGTTCATACGCAGACCCTGGATCTGCAAACCGCGGAGCTGGTCACGCAGATGACCTTCGCCGCGCATAACGGCACCACCCTGGAGCTGAAGGTCACGCAGTTCCTGGCTCGTTCGACGCCCTCGCTTCTCTGCCAACAAATCGAGATCATCCCGTCTCAGGATGCCGACATCGACATCGTCCCGAAGATCCTGCACGAGGGCGTTTTCGGCAACGTCGATCTGGATCACCCCATCGGACGCAGCCCGCAGATGGTGCAGCTGCTCGGCCTGACGAGCAATTCCGGAAGCAAGATTGGCGAGGCGGTCTACGTTCCTCCTGCGGAGGGCCTGGCGCGCCGGTCCGACGGCGGATTCGCGCTGACCATCCAAGCGGGGCAGAGCGCGGTCTTCCGCGAAATCGCTGCCATCGTCACCAGCGCCTATCATCCCGCCCCGGACCTCGAAGCCATGCGCGTGGCCAGCTGGGGCGGCATGCTGGGATTCGACGAACTGCGCGCGGAAAATCGCAATGCCTGGCGCGAACTATGGAAGTCGAGAGTGATCGTCGAGGGCGACGACGCTTCGCAGCGCGCGCTCGATGCCGCGTTCTTCTACCTTCATTCGAGCGCACATGCCGATCTCATCACCGGAGTTCCACCGTTTGGCGCCAGCCAGTGGTCGGATTATTCCGGCCATATCTTCTGGGATATGGACAGCTGGGATTTGCCGGCGGTGCTGCCCGCCGATCCTGAGGCTGCGCGGTCGATGGTGCTCTTCCGTGCGCGTGGACTGGAAGCAGCTGAGCATAAGGCGGCCAGCTTCGGATTCCAGGGCGCGATGTATCCCTGGGAAGCGGGACTCGACGGCAGCGAGGTAACTCCCGCCGAAGCGGAAACCGGCTGGGCCGAACAGCATATCGTTCCGGACGTTGCCGTCGGCGCGTGGGAATACTACGCAGCCACCGGCGACCAGGAAACCCTGCGCGCCGCGGTGTGGCCGATCGTGCGCGAAGTCGCCGACTGGATCGTCGCTCGTGGCGTCTACACTTCCCGCGGATTCGAAATCCAGCACGTCATGGGCGCCAACGAATGGGTCGCCAATGTCGATAACGATTCGATGGTGAATCTCATGTGCCGCCTCGCGCTGCGTGATGCAATCCAGGCCGCTCGCGCAGTCGGGCAAACGCCTTTGCCCTCGTGGATACGCGCAGAAAAGGAAATGTACATATCCATCGATACCGCGCGGGATGTGGCCCCGCCTTTTAGCCAGGACCGTCCTCTTCTCTACTTCAACGAGCCAGAGAACCGCTACGAGACGGTGAATATCCGTGAGCATCCCGATGCCTACACCATCGGCAATCTTCAGATGCAGGTCTTCCACGATCCGCCCATCCCGTTCGCGCTTTTTCGCAACACCTGGAACTACGAGGAGACCCTGCGCACCACGCGGGCTCCCACGCCCAGCGTGCCCGGCAGTGTCCGTTCGCCTGGATTCTCCATTCCTCCCTTCGCAGCCTGTGCTGCGCTGTTCGGAGACCGGGCGAAAGCGGCAACACTTTTCCATCTCGCCGCTACGGAGTACGTCGTAGGTCCTTTTCAGATCAGTCGGGAATACCGCTCGTACACCGAAGGTGCTTACGTCACGAACGATGCGTCTTTGTTGCTGGCGGCGATGTATGGCTTCACTGGCCTCCGCATCTCGGACGGCGACTGGGCCAAATATCCTGTCAGCCTGCCGGAGGGATGGAAGCGAATCGAAATCCAGAGAATCTGGATTCGCGGCAAGCCGTATCACCTGATCGCCGAGCAGGGAAAACCCCTGCAATTGAACCCATCCGACGCCTCGAACGGGACGGCGGCGACGCCGGGGGCGCACACAGGGAAGACACAGAATCACCGAACTCACTGAAAACGAGGGCGACCATGACCGATCGAGACCCCATCGACCGCAGGCAATTCCTGAAAGGCGCAATGCTGGCTGCTATGCCGGCTTCGCTCGTTGCCGGCTCGGCGCCGCTCATCTCACGCATCACCATCCTCGAAGTGCCTGGCGAGTTCGTTCGCCCCGTGGCCCAGAATGCCTACGACCAGCACCCCGTCGGCAAATCCGGACACATTCGCCTCGTTCGCGTTTTTCTCTCCGACGGAACCATGGGCCTGGGGGTCGAGGGCTACGTTCCCATCCGCGATCCCGGCATGGCCTTTCTGAAAACCATGATCGGCGTGAATCCCGAGTCGGTGTTTCTGTGGAACGGCGATCGCATTGCCGGCTACGCGCCGCAATACGCCGCATCCATGACGGACGAAAGCAACTGCTGGTTCGAAATGGCCCTGCTCGATTTGGCCGGCAAGCTCCGCTCGAAACCGGTTTACGCGCTCTTCGGCGAGCCCATTCGCAGCGGTATCGATGCCTACGACGGCTCGCTGTACTTCGTCGATGTAGCCAGCGGCCGAGGCGCGGAAGCGGTGGGCGCAGTGGCGCGGGAAATCCGCGGCGACGGCTATCGCGGCCTGAAGATCAAGGTGGGCCGCCCGTGGAAATGGATGCCGGACGAGAGCGGCGTGGTTCGTGACATCGACGTCGTCATCGCTGCCCGCGAAGCTGCCGGAGCCAACATGAACCTGATGGCCGATGCCAACAACGGCTACCAGAACCATCACGACTGGGCGGTGCGTTTTCTTACCGAGGTCTCGCCGTACGGTCTCACATGGATCGAAGAGATTTTTCCCGAGACGCTTAGCGACTACACCACGCTGCACCGTCAGTTGCAGGAAGTCAACGCGGATACGCCGGTGGCCGACGGAGAAAGCGTACACAACATGGACGAGTACACGCCGTTTTGCCGTGCCGGCCTGTACCGATATATCCAGCCGGACATGCGCACCTGCGGTTTCTCGAAAATCCTCTATGCCGCAGACCAGGCCGCACCGTCACGCGTGAATGTGGTGGCGCACAACTGGATGAGCGAGCTGGGAAAGCTGGCGTGCCTCCACGCCGCGAAGATTCGGCGCAACATCCCTCTCATCGAAGACGACCGCTATCACGATCTGGCTCTGGATACTTCGGCCTATGAGTTTCGCGACGGGCAATGGCTGGTGCCGGAGAAGCCGGGATGGGGAATCGATCTCAGCCCCAACTACGATTTGTTCGCTCGCTACGGCAAGGAAATCGTCATCAGCTAACCACTCAACGCGCGCCGTTCGCGTGGCGCAGAAATGATTCCAGCAATTGAATACTTCTTCGCAAAGGCATGGCTTTCGTTCCCCGTGCGGATTCTGCCCTCTCGCATTCCTGGCAACGGTTTCGCCGGTCCTGATTTGTTCCGCGATCGCACAACTTCCCGCGTCCTCGTGTCCTGGAACCCACCTTGCCAACCAGTCTTTTTGCGTCTCCTTCGACGACGCCAGCGCGGGCGTCATGCAATTGAATTCGCCGGGCGACGGCTTTCACACGAACTTCGTCATTGGCCGGGAGGAGCATCCTGAATTTGCGGTGGCCGACTCGCGCTGGTTCGGCGACGTCGTCTTCCGCTTTCGCTTCGGATCGGGTCCCTGGCAGCACGCCAGCACCGCTCACTCACGCGCCGCCCGGACCATGGTGCGGAGCGCGTCCGCCGCCAGCCAATCTGTCGTCTTCCGCTACGCCAGCGACCCGAATACCGGCGACGCCATCCGCGGTTTCGAATTCCAGGAGGCCTGGGCTCTCCATGGCGATGCCCTCGCATGGACCCTCACCATCCGCAGCCAAAACGCCGCACCGATGGAAATCGGGGATCTCGGGCTGCCGCTTCTCTTCAACACCATCTACGCCAAAGATCCCGCTACAACCTACGGAAAGCGCGTCATTCGCCACAGCTATATTGCCGGCGACAACTCCTTCGTCCTGCTGACGCGAGCCAACGGCGATGCTCCTTATCTGCTGATGACCCCCGAGCAGGGCACGCATCTCGAATACTTCGAGCCGACTCTTCCCGGCAATCACGCCGATGCCACCGATCCTGTCTTTCGGCCGCGCAACGCATGGGAAGGCCTTTACACCGCCTACATTCACGCGGCGGTCGAGGGCGGCGAGATTGAATCGCAGGGATCCTGGCGCCAGCCGCTCACCTCCAAAGTTCTCCAGCCGCGCGGCCATCCAGGGGACTCGGTCACTTACTCCTTTGCGTTTCACTGGGCGCAGAGCTATCGCGATGCCCGCAGGCTCCTGTTCGAAAACGGCATGATCGACGTGCATGTGGCTCCCGGCATGGTCATCCCCTCCGATCTCGCCGCGCTGCTCGCGCTCCATACGCGGGAGCCCATCGAATCCATCGCTCCGGAATTTCCCGGGCAGACACAGATTGAATCTTTGCCGCCGCGTTCCCCGGACACAAAGCTCTACCGTATCCGCTTTCATCGGCTGGGAGAGAATGAGCTCACCATCACCTATGGGCGTGGAAGGAAGACGATCCTCGAATACGACTCCGTTGAGCCGCTCGAGACGCTCATCCGCAAGCGTGCCGAGTTCCTGGTCGCCCACCAGCAGGTCCGCGACCTTTTGAAATGGTACGACGGCGAATTCTCGCTGTGGGATATGCGCGCGCGTGTTCTGCGCACTCCCGACGATACCGGAGGCCTCGACGCCTACATGGTGGGCGGCTCCGACGACCCCGATCTCTGTAAAGCGCCCTACATCGCAACCGTCAACGCGGCGTTTCCCGACGACAACCAGATCGAAGCGGTCGAGTATTACCTGCGCCATTTTGTGTGGGGCAAGCTGCAGCGCACCGGCGACGAGTCGCCTTTCCCGTACGGCATGTACGGCTCTCCGGGATGGTTTGAAAATCGCAACAGCAAGGTCGGTCTCGACTCCGGCGGCAATGGCCAGGAGCACCTGTGGCGCACATTCGACTACACGCATCTCATCCAGCTCTATTACGAGATGTACCGGATCGCAAAACTCTATCCGGAAAAGGTTCACTACCTTGACGCGGCCGGCTATCTGGACCGCGCTTACCACACCGCGATGGCTTTCTTTCAGGTGCCGTATTCCATTCGCATGGGCGCGCCGTGGGCTTTCCGGGGCTGGACCGACTGGGCTTACAAACAGGGCGCTTTTCACGAGGTTTACATTCCTGACCTCATCCGCACGCTCGATGCCGAAGGGCAAACCGGCGAGGCGTCTCAGCTTCGCGCCGAGTGGAAGAAGAAAGTCATGTACTTCCTCTACGACGCTCCTTATCCCTACGGCAGCGAAATGTGGTTCGATACAACGGCCTTCGAATCCACGCAGGCGATTGCGGATTACGCCGCAGCCCATCCCCCGCAACCCGACCATGGGCTTTGGACGGATAAGAACACGGGGCGCCTGTACGCTCACCCGCACGTCGCCGAGAACGATGTCGGGACATTCATGCAGAAGGAAATTACGGGAAACATTGCCGCCCGCGGCTGGCTGGAGACGAACTACTACCAGCTTGGCAGCGATATTCGCCAGGGCGGCAGCTCCGATTACCTGCTGAGCTACATGACGCAGATGGGCGGCTGGGCAATCCTCGACTACGGCCTTCACTTCGCTCGCGGCGCCAACCAGGATGACGCCCTGCACCTCGGATACGCCTCGTATCTGGCGGGATGGGCGCTTATCAACTCCGGCGAAGCGCAGAGCGATTACGGGTTCTGGTACCCGGGTGCGGCCGACGACGGCGCTGCCGGCTGGGGATTCAACCCCGCGAAGGTCGGCGCCACGTGGATTCCTGGCGACCGCCTGCAGGCGCGCGGCCTCTGGCGCTACGACGGCGAGATCGACAGCGGCTTCTCCGGCGCGCTGCGTGCGTCGGCCGCGGTTGTGGTCGACGATCCGGTCTTCGGCCTCTTCGCTTATGGCGGAAATGTGAGAAGAACCGGAAACACACTGGCGATTGAATGTAGAGACGGTCTCGAACAGCGACTTGACCTGCTCAATCTCAGTACGCCGCTATACATTTCCCTCAATCGGGATGGCTTCTCCAGCCGCAATCCGGTCATGGCCGCCGCAGACGGCACGCGGCTCGAGTTCCATGTGCAATCGAGAGAGCTACCCAGCCATGCGACCAACCTGACTCTGGCAGGTTTGCCGCCGGGAAGGTATCTCGTGCGGTCAGGGAACGATTCGGCCCAACCCGTCGACGTCTCACAAGATCGTCGCATGGTGGTTTCTTTTGCCTTGCAGGGCAGTTCGGAGGTCACGGTTGTTGTTGAGAAGAGCAAATGAAGTGCAGACTTGAAATTCTGGAAGAATGACAATTCAGACGTACGAGCCGTTCGAAACTGGCTCGCAGATTAGGGAAATTGCCGACTGTATGGCGGTCGTAGCCAGCCATGCTGGAACATCGAGGCTAAAAAGAACAGGGAATTTTTCGAGATATCAGGGAATTGAAATTCCCTGTTAACGTTTCGAACAACGAAAGTTTGCCAGGTTTATGTGACCCTGTAGCGAAAAACTCCCCAAAATCCCACTACACGGGCAGGGCACTTTGTAAGTGCGGCCTTCACGAAACCCGGAGCCTGGATTTGTGACCAGCATACACCCTGGCACTCGGCTCTACCGGTGCGGCGGCCCGACGGCGATCTGCAGTTCCCGGCACAGTAGTCACACACTCGCCAATTGGCAGTTGGGCTCGATCCGTGAAAGTGAGGAACCAGCAATGCGGCTCCGGCCTCGCAATTCATCGCTCGCGGCTCTCGCCTTCACCGTGGCCCTCTGCGGCTGCGGAGGCGGCTCCTCCACGACGCATATTACACCGCCTTCGACCGCGGCCCTCGGCGGCTCCGACTACGGCTGGTATCAGCTCGATTCCCCCTGCATCCGCGAGCCCTATGGCGTGGTCTACAACTACGACACCGCAACCGCCACCATCGACGCGCAACTCCGGCAAATGTACGCGAATGGCCAGCGCCGCATGCGCATCCCCATCTATTTCGCCGGTGGCATCAACTCCGGCACCATCATGGACTCGACCGGCGGCAACCTGTCGTCGCGCTTCCGCGCCAACCTCACGAATCTGCTCACCGCCGTCAAGGCGGCCGGCTTCGTGGAGATCGAAGTCAGCTTCAATCCGCAGAGCAACAATCAGCCCATCACCTGGACCACCTTCAGCAGCGACTATTACAACGAGAACTGGACGCTCATTCAGAATCTGCGCCCCATCATCGCCGCGTCCGGCATTCCTTACCATACTGACCTGCTTAACGAAGGCATCCTGCCGCTGGCATCCGGGGGCTACGCCGCGCTGCTCCAGTACGACCAGATGCAGTGGAATGATTACGTCGCCGCCTACGGGGGCAGCGACACGCTCGGCTTTTCCATCATCGCCGACGCTGCCCACGCGAACAGCGTCAGCACGGTCTACGGAGCCAGCGCCTACGGCAACCACGGCGCGCCGCCGCTCTTCGACGTCCATATTTACGACGAGACCGGGATCAGCTTCGCCACGGCTTACAGTTCTCTCGCGTCGCAGGGCTACACGGGCGTCGACTGGATCATCGGCGAAGCCTATTACAACGACGCGGCCGAAGCGGCGTCCCTTCGCCAGCAGATCACCAGTACCGGACAGACCGTTCTCTATCTGACGCAGTGGCCTCTCACCTCCGGCCAAAGCTGCAGCCCCGACGTGGACGTAGCTCCCGCGGCGAACTTCGCCAACTACCAGGCCAGGGGATTCTGAGGAATGGACACACGCAATTCACCTCCGTTCAATCCCGCGCAACACCGCGGTCTAACTTGTCCGGAACGACAAGGCAGAACTTTACCGGAGCTGGATTCGGACAATTGGGATCAGGCCGATGGACGAGCATCCGCCGATCCTGAACTGATCGAAACGAATTGGTATGGTCCGCCGCCTCTTCTCCTGCAGGAAACCCAGGAGGTGGGCCCAGGAGGTACGGGTCCTTGACCGACGACCAATATTGCGAACGGCAAAGGCCGGAGAATGCTCGATCGATTTTCACCTCGTCTGCTGACGGGGAGAACGCAGGCGGCAGGCACGTGACGACCGCTGTTATTGCTGTTGTTGCTGCTCGATCTGCTGCAGTTGAAGGATGGGCGAGGCGGGCGGAGGCGGCTCCAGCGCGCGCTCCACGTGAATCGACCAGTCTTCCGGCATGGGCCACTCCTGATCGAGAGGCGGCGCTTCGGGATGGGCGGTTACCTGCACCGCGACATGCAGTTCGCCCGCAGCATTCCCACGGTAAATCCCGCGTGTTGGGGGAACGTCGCTATAGTCGCGACCCAATGCTGTGCGGATGTGGGAGTCATGAGCCAGCACATTATTGGTAGGGTCGAATCCGACCCAGCCAACGTGCGGCAGAAAGGCATCCACCCAGGCGTGGCTTGCCAGTGGCAGAGATCGCATCCCATCTTCCGGCCTATGGTTCAGATATCCGCTGACGTAGCGGCAGGGAATCCCGAGCAGACGGACCAGCGCAATCATCGTATGAGCGAAGTCCTGGCAAACCCCCTGGCGGCTTTCGATGGCTTCGTCGATCGGGGAATCGACGCGGGTGCTCTTCGGCACATAGTCAAAGTATCCGTTCAGACGCGCGTTCAACTCACGCAGCAGGCTCATCGGATCGTCGCGCCGTTCCACCTCCAGAAGCTCAGCGAGCGCGAGCAATTTCGGAGTGGGCTCGCTTAACGCACTCGGCAGCAGCATCTCCCAGTAGTCGCCCTGAGCCACCAGTTCATCCAGTTCCTGCCATGCCGAACTATCCAGACGATCGGGAACGGCGGCCAGCCGCTGCAGTTCGACCAGCGATTCGGCCACGATAACCAGCGTCTGGTGTTCGCCGGGGATATCGAAGTGATGAACGCTGTTTCCGAGATGATCGCGATAGGTGAATAACCTGCACCTCGGGCTGACCGAGAGGGAAAAGTTCAGACACCGCTGATTCGCGTCCGTCCGCGGATGCATCCGTGTTTCCATGAGAGTTTCGCAGACGGAGCGGGAGTATTCAAAGCGGGTGAAGTGGCGAATCGAAAAGAAATGCATGGTTATACTCCCGGGAAAGGATCAGAGCGCCAGAGCGGTATCGATGGAGTAGCTGATATAGAGACGATAGATAAGGTCCTGAACGGTCCGGCACTCCTCAAGCACCTGGTGGAGATAGCTCGCCGTGCCCTGCGCGATGATCTCTCCAACCTGCACGAAGCTTAAAGACGCGCGCAGCTTTCCGGCCCGGCGTGAGAGTTCTTCCGCCGGCGCCCGCCGCCGATCCTGCTGAATGCAGGTTAGCGCATCCACCAGCGAGTTGACGGAGTACCAGAGCGAATGAGGGAATTCCCGGTTGAGAAGAAGGAATTCCAAAATCCGCTCCGGCGTCACCTCCGCGGTATGCACGGTGCAGTACGACTCGAAGGCGGTGCAGCTTCGCAGCAGTCCTATCCACTCCAGATATTGCGAAGGGTCCATGAGGGTTTCTGCGTTCGCAAACAGCTCGCGATAGTACATTTCCAGCAGAGTCGCAATATGGATAGCGCCTTCCATGTGGCGACCGGCGCGGATGAAGTGCCACCCCTCACCGTGCGTCATGGTGGTGTCGGTGACACCCTTAAACAAATAGATGCCCTCGAGCATCGCCTGCATGGCATCGGAGAGCATCGGGACCGCTTCCTGCGCACGCATTTCCACCAGCTGGTGGTAAAGCCTGTTTAACTTCTGCCACTGCTCACTGCTGATTTCGTCACGGACCTGGCGTGCATTCTCTCGCGCCGAAGCAATGCAGGCTGCCACTGAAGCGCGATTCGACGTATCGAACACAAGCATTCGAGTGGCGCCGTCTGCGTCCAGCACCGGAAGCTCCGCGGTGCTCCCCAGTGCGTGCATCACCATCGGCCATCGCGCCTCGCTCCTGATCTGCGATCTTTCCAGCATGAGATTCATATTGACGTCGAGGATATGGAGCGCATTCTCCGCACGCTCCAGGTAGCGCCCAATCCAATACAGGCTGTCAGCCACGCGAGAGAGCATGGTTATTCGTCCAGAACCCAGGTATCTTTGCTGCCCCCGCCCTGGGAAGAGTTCACCACCAGCGATCCCTTCTCGAGAGCTACGCGCGTCAGGCCGCCGGGAGCAATGTTGATTTGGTCGCCATACAGAATGTAAGGCCGCAAATCGACGTGCCGGGGCACGATGCAGTCGCCCACCAGGCAGGGCGCGCGCGAAAATGTGAGCGTAGGCTGAGCGATAAAATTGCGCGGATTCTGGCGAATCAGGCCACGGAAGTGCTCCCGCTGCTCGGCGCTGCTGTGTGGGCCGACGAGCATCCCATAGCCGCCGGACTCGCCCACCGGCTTGACCACCATCGTTTCCAGGTTGGCCAGCACGTGCGCCCGATGGACGGGATTTGTCATCAGGAAGGTCTCGACGTTGTTGAGCAGCGGATCTTCGCCGAGATAATAGCGGATGATCGCCGGAACATACGCATAAACAGCTTTGTCGTCGGCAACACCCGTTCCGAATGCGTTGGCGACCGTTACATTTCCTGCTCGATAGGCATTGAGCAGCCCGGCCACGCCGAGTGCGGAGTCCGACCGAAACGCAAGCGGATCGCTGAAGTCATCGTCGACCCGGCGATAAATTACATCCACGCGCCGCAATCCGGCGGTAGTCCGCATGTAGACGATGTTGTCGTGCACCAGCAAATCCCTGCCTTCGACCAGATCGACTCCCATTTGCCGCGCGAGATAGGTATGTTCGAAGTAAGCGGAGTTATAAACACCAGGAGTCAGGACAACAATGGTCGGCTCCGGACGCCCCTCCGGGGCCAGTGAGCGCAGAGTACCGAGCAACAATTGCGAATAATGATCGATGGGGCGCACCCGGTAGGTGCGAAAAAGCTGCGGCAGCGTACGCTTCATGGCGCGTCGATTCGTCAGCATGTACGAAACGCCGCTGGGAACGCGGAGGTTATCTTCAAGAACGACGAACTCGCCGCTCTCCAGGCGGAGGAGATCGGAACCGGTCACAGCGATGTAAATGTTGCGCGGAACCTGCAATCCCCGCATCTCGCGGCGAAAGTGCCGGCAGGTATAGACAATCTCCCGCGGAACCACGCCGTCGCTGAGGATCTTTCCCTCGTGGTAAATATCGCGCAGAAACAGATTCAGCGCGGCAATTCTCTGCTTCAGTCCCCTTTCGATCGTCTGCCATTCATGGTGAGTCACGATGCGCGGAACAAGGTCATAAGGGAAGATGCGCTCTGTACCTTCATCGCGGCCATAGACAGTGAAGGTAACGCCCTCGGTCAGGAACGAGAGATCGGCGGACCGTTTGCGGGCAGCCAGTTCACCCGCCGGCATCTCAAGAAAGGCGCGAAGCAATTCCTGGTACTCTGGCCGCGGCTCGCCTGTGGTTGTGAACATCTCATCGAAGGCGCTGCCGATCTGGTAGCTCGAAAGTGCATGATCATGCGGCGAAGCCAGCGCGGGAGTGACCATCATGCGCCCTCCTTCACCTGCTCGGTGACCACTGAGAAGCGGGCAAGCTTCACTTCGCCGAAAGTGGTGGTAATCGCAACGTCGGTGGCATCCCGCCCGGTGGCAATCAGGATCCTGCCGATGCGAGGCTGATTATGACGCGCATCGAACGTCCACCAGTGGCCGCCGAGATAAGCTTCGAACCAGGCGCTGAAGTCCATCGGAGTCGGCGTGGCGGGAACCCCGATATCGCCCAGGTAGCCGGTGGCGTAGCGGGCGGGAATGTTCAGCGCACGGCAAAATGTGATGGCCAGGTGCTGAAAATCGCGGCATACGCCGACTCGCTCGGTGTAAACATCGAGCGCTGTTTTTGTCGGTCGCGCCTTCAGGTAATCGAAGACGACGTGTTGATTCACCCAGCCGCAAATGGTCTGCACCCGGTTCCATCCAGGAGCGCAGCTTCCGAAGAGGTCGGCTGCGATCGGCGAAATCAGGTCGACTTCGCAGTAGCGGCTGTTCATCAAGTAAGGCAGCGTGGCCGGGGGAAGCTGGTCGACGGGAATCTCACCGGCATCCGGCGCATTCGGGTCGAGCTCGCCGCTGTCCCGCACCACGCAGGATGTCGTGAGCCGCAGCGATCCCGCCGGCGCAAGGAATCGGGAGGCGAGGTTTCCGTAATGATCCTGGAAATCTTCCACGGGAACGCCGGGGGTCACCTGCACCCGATCCGGTCCATCGAGATCGGCCTGCCGGGAAGGATGAACGCGCAGGAGCGTAAGGAACGTGGCCCCGAAAGGAACATCGAACTCGATGTCGTATCCCAGACGAATCAGCATCGCGCTATCCTGTCCATACCCGAAGCGGGAAATCGGACGAAATTGGCGTTCAGCTGAGGTGCGACGCGGGACGTCAGCGTTCCTATTTAGTACCAGCGAAACCCGTTCTGTGCAAGCATTGAGCACAGGATCCAGGAGCGCGATGACCTATTGCGTAGGAATCAAAACCCACGAGGGCCTTGTCCTCGCCTCCGACTCGCGCAGCAACGCGGGCTACGATCAGGTCAACAACTGCCGCAAGATGTACACCTTCGTGATGCCGGGGGAGCGTGCCTTCGCCGTGCTCACCAGCGGCAGTCTCTCGCTCACGCAATCGACCATGACTCTGCTGCGGCGGGATTTCCGGTCCGGCATTGGGCTTGCGACGGTGAGCAACTTTTACGACGCCGTCCGCTGTGTGGGGGATTACGTGCGGAAAGTCGCTGAACTGGACCGCTCCGCGCTCGAAAAGGATGAATACCATTTCAACATCCACCTGCTGGTTGCAGGCCAGATCAAGGGGGAAGAGCCCCAGCTCTATCTGATCTATCCGCAGGGAAATCCTTTGAAGGTCACGGCGGAGACACCCTTTCTGCAAATTGGCGAGTATAAGTACGGTCGACCGATCATCGAGCGCGGAGTCGTCTACGGGTCGACCTCGCTGGAATCAGCCGCCAAATATGCTCTCATTTCGTTCGACGCCACCATGCGATCCAATGCGACGGTCGGGCCTCCCATCGAGATGCTGCTGTACAGAAACGATTCGCTCGATTTCGGAAACTACCGCTGCTTCGCAGCAGATGACCCGCAACTGATTTCCACTCACCGCCAATGGGAGAGGTCGCTCAGGAATGCGGTCGAGGATCTGCCGGCGATTGAATTCAATGCGTGCCTTCCGAGCTCCTGAGCCGAGTGCCCGGCGACTTCTGTACCAGGTGGAGTGAGGCAGACTGGTATGGAAAGAGCCTGGGATGGCACGAGGGAGGAAGCATACACTGGAACAGCTCGTGAGTCTGCTGCGGCCAATTGACTTCGCCATCGGAGATGGCACGCGCCTGCTCGGTCTGTGGCATTCCGGACCGATCGATACGCAAGATGGCGATCCGGCTGTTTTTGTGCCATGATGGCGTTTTCCCCCATTGCCCGAAAGAAGCTGCGCGTTTCCCTGGAGCCTGGCAGGATACCAACGATTGCCGGAACTCCGGAGGACCAGGCATACCTGTTTCCGGCACGCCCGCGGGTTCCATCGACGTATGCATCCGGCATTGACAACGACGACAGCGCCGCGGGAAAAGGCTGGCAGCCGCGAGAGAGAAATGCTGCCCGTCTGTCTGGTATCCGCCGACGAGGATTTTGTTAAGCTGGCGGCGCTCGAAATGGAGCCGTGGTGCCGCGTCACTCAGCGCGCCGAATATGACGGATTGGCGCGCTGGGCGCAACGCCAAGGCACCGTGGCCGCCATCGTTCTCGATATCGATACAACCGGCAAAGATGCGCTGGGCGGTCTGCACGTACTGAAGGAACTGCGGCGGCTCGATGCCAGTCTCACGCTCATTTCTCTGAGCCGCGCGGTGGCTCGCTCGGTGGAAAAGCAGGCGCTCGAAGCCGGAGCGGACGCGCACTTCCGGTCGCCGGTGGATCTGATCGAATTGCGGACGGCGCTGATCGAGCTTATTCGCGTTCGCGGCGAGATCGTGCGGGTCGACCGGGTTTTGGAAGCCAGCCGGTTCCAGGATTTTGTGGGCTCCAGCGAGCCCATGCGGCTGGTGTACGACGCGATTCAGCAAGTGGCTCGCAGCAGCAACATCAATGTGCTCATCCGCGGTGAAAGTGGAACAGGCAAAGAGCTGGCGGCGCGGGCCATCGTGGCGCTCAGCAGCCGGTCGGAAAAGCCGTTCATCCGCCTGAACTGCGCGGCGCTGCCGGAAAGCCTGATTGAGTCGGAACTGTTCGGCAGCGAACGCGGTGCATTCACAGGAGCCACCGAGTCGCGCCCCGGGCAGATTGAATTGGCCGATGGCGGCACACTTTTCCTGGACGAGATTGCCACGCTCCCTGTGCCGCTGCAAACCAGGCTGCTGCGCGTGCTGGAAGACCACCAGGTGCAGCGGCTGGGCGGCCGCACCTTCCGCAAGATCGACTTCCGCCTGATATGCGCTACCAATGAGCCGCTGGAGGAGATGGCCCGCACCGGCCGTTTCCGCGAAGATCTTTACTACCGGATTCACGTGATTCCCATCGATCTGCCGCCGTTGCGGGAACGCCGCGGGGATATTCCGCTGCTCTGCCAGTATTTTCTGCAGGTACACTGCCTGGCGAACGGAATCCCGGTGAAGCGGCTCACCGAGGCCGCGCTGGCCGCGCTGGAAGAGCATACCTGGCCAGGCAACGTGCGCGAGCTTGAAAACCTCATCCAGCGCCTGGTGGTGACCGTGCGCGGAGATGAAATCGGCGTGAGCCATTTGCCCTCTCGCGTGCTGGCTGAGAGCATCGCCGTGCAGGAGGCCGTCCTGCTGCCGGCCGAAGGAGCCGACTTCGACAAGGAGATCAGCCGGTTCGAGATTGCCCTGCTGACCACCGCTCTCAATCGCACCGGAGGCAGCAAAGCCGCCGCGGCCCGGCTCCTGAGCGTGGATAGTCAGAGGATGAAATATCTGTGCCGCAAATACGGGCTGTAGGGCGGGTGCGGGTTAAAAATTAACCCCACATGGTTTAATTATTAACCCATTGCGCCTCTATTCGGGCGGAGCGGCCAAAACGTCGACGTTGCGTAAATCTCAGATAAATCGCGGTTTGCAGGCTGCCGCAGAAGAATCCGCGGTTTGGCATCGGGAATGCAATATGTCAGCGCGTCAGGCAATCAGAAAAAACTCTGGAGGAGAAAGCGCAATGGCAATCCTGAAAAAGTCCCTTATCGGTGGCACCGGCATGGCGAAGTCCAACAAAGAGAAGCAGCACCCATCTGCCCCCACCACAGCCGCGAAGCTGGTTGCCGCACAGAGCCTGGCAACCGCCAGCGCAGTTC
>JBARMS010000111.1:0-32226 GCA_049802575.1 Acidobacteriaceae bacterium
ATCCCAAAGCGCCGCCGAAACCCGTGCCCAGCTCCGGTCTGCCGGGCTGCGAGAGCGCCGGCGACCAGCATTACCCGCCCGCGAAGCCAGCCAGATACACGGCGCAGTTTCCGGCTGCGCTGGCCTCAGGCGAACCGCGCGTTGTCACGTACTTTGTCGAGCTCCGGAATCCCGCTGGAAAGACGGCCGGCCCGTCGAATCCAGCGTGGGTGGCGGCGGGTTCGGCTCCGCCACCAGTCGCCGATTTGCGTCTCGAGACCCAGGCCGCGGGAGTCGTTCTGCACTGGCAGGCCGCCGCGACCCAGCCGGGAATGGTGCTGCGCATCCACCGGACTTTGGTGAAGAGTCCCGGTATGCCCAAACCCAGCGAGGCGAATGGCATTCCGCCGCTCGAACAGCAGACGCTCGAAGTCGATCTGGACAAGACGGATCCAGGTCAGGCGCTCGATCGCGATGCGGCGCTCGATCACACCTGGCGCTACACGGTTGAACGTGTTGCGCGCCTTGACCTCGACCACCATGCGCTGGAAATCGCTGGACCGCCGTCGCAGCCGGTAACGGTCGACGCGAAGGATGTCTTTCCGCCGGCCGTTCCCGCCGGGCTTGCCATCGTAGCGGATGAGCAGGCGCATGCGCTCGAACTTTCCTGGACGCCCGATGCCGATCCCGATTTTGCCGGCTACGTTGTTTACCGCCGCGACATCACGGCTGGAAACCCTGCCGCGCGCATCTCCGGCAAAGCGCTGGTGGTTCCTCCCTCGTTTGAAGACAAGGACGTCGCGTCTGGCCATCGCTACGCGTATTCCATGAGCGCCGTGGACCGTGATGGGAACGAAAGCGCGAGGTCGGCGGAAGCAGAGGCAGAATTGCCGCAGTGACCGAGGTTGAGGCGGTCCGGTCAGGAATCTGCCAGAATAAGTAATGGCCCCGGGTCGAGTCGGAACGGGTGGTAAGGAGATCACGATGGAGCAATGGGAGCGTATCAGCCGCGACCCCGGCGTGATGGGCGGAAAAGCGTGCGTTCGCGGAACCCGGGTGACCGTGGGCCTGATTGTGGGCCAGATTGGCGCTGGTCACAGCATCGAAGAGCTTCTCGCTGACTATCCCTACCTGCAGCTCGAAGATGTTCTGCAGGCACTCCGCTATGCATCCTGGTTGGCGGACGAACGGGAACTTCTGATTGCCAGCGCATAGAGATCGGCTGTATTCGCTGAGTGCTCCGGCGGGCAATTTTCGGCAGCGGCAAGTAGCGCGCTACTCATATCGTTCAGACGCAGTCACTCACGCTTATTCTGAACGCTATGGACGGTAGCTGCGCAGGTCGGATTGAATGAAGATCCTCGTCGACATGAATCTGTCGCCACGATGGGTTGAGTTGCTCAGGCGCGCTGGGATTCCGGCTGTCCACTGGTCAGAGATCGGCGTCGGGGATGCTTCGGACACGGAAATCATGGCCTATGCCGCAGATCAAGGCTACGTCGTCCTACCTGCGACCTTGATTTCGGGTCAATCCTCGCCATATCGGGAGAACGCTCGCCCAGCGTCGCACAGCTCCGTGCAAGGGATGTGAGTCCGGCAGTGGTCGGGGAGCAAGTCATAACCGCACTGCGGCAGGTGGATGCTGAGTTGGGGGCGGGCGCGCTGCTCACCGTCGATACGGACCGTGCGAGGCTGCGTCCGCTGCCATTCCCGGGCAACAAGGATCAAGGTTGAGCCTATGAGATATTGCCGTTTTCAATCGAGCGCCGGTCCGCAATACGGTGCGCTCGGCGAACGCGACGGTGCGCCGTGGATCGAGCGCATTCTGCCGCCTTTTCCTGAAGATCCCTGGATCACGCCCTTCACAGGGAAATTCGAGCCGGTTCCGATGTCGTCCGTCGAACTGCTCGCGCCCGTCGTGCCATCGAAGATCGTCTGCATCGGGCGTAACTATCGCGAACACGCTGCGGAACTGGGCAACGAGGTTCCCAAAGAACCGCTGCTTTTTCTTAAAGCGCCGTCGGCGGTCATTGCCCCGCGTGAGCCGATCCGGATTCCGCCGCAGTCGCAGCGCGTCGATTTCGAAGGCGAGTTAGCCATCGTCATCGGGAGGCGCGCCTCGCGCATGGGCGCGGACGAGGACGCAAGACCCTACATTCGCGGCTACACCGTCGTGAACGACGTCACCGCCCGCGATCTGCAGAAATCGGATGGCCAGTGGTCTCGCGCCAAGGGCTTTGACACCTTCTGCCCGATGGGCCCCCTGGTGACGGACGAGATCGACCCCGGCGCCGGCCTCACGGTCGAGACGCGGCTCAACGGCGAAGTGAAGCAGCACGGCACGACCCGCGACCTCATCTTCGACATCGCTGCACTCCTGCGCCACATCACGGCGGCCATGACTCTGCTGCCGGGCGATGTGATTCCCACCGGGACACCGGCGGGCGTGGGGCCCATGCGACCCGGCGATGTGGTCGAGGTCACCGTCGAGGGCATCGGCACGCTGGCCAATCCCGTGGTTGTGTAGCCGGAGACGCCGCCCCGGGCATCTAAACAGATGGACTCTTAGCCGGATTTTGTTCATTGCACCGGAATCCCCGTTTCCCGGCGAAATGCGGAATACCGGATAATAAGGATGACACTGCCACGCGCAGGAGGAGATACAGATGGCGAAGACACTGCTTGCACAGCTCCGCACCATGACGACCGTGGTCGCTGACACCGGCGACATCGATGCCATCGAGCAGGTGCGTCCCCAGGATGCGACGACCAACCCGTCGCTGCTGGCGGCGGCGGCACAGATGCCCGCCTACAGCCAAATCGTCGATGACACGCTGCTGGACGCGAAGAAGCAATTGGGCGACGATGCCGACGACGCGAAGGTGGCGAAGCTGGCCTTCGAGAACCTCGCCGTGGCCTTCGGCAAGAAGATCCTGCAGATTATTCCTGGCCGCGTATCCACCGAAGTCGATGCTCGGCTCTCGTTCGACACCGAGGCGACGATTGCCCAGGCGCGCTCCATTATCCAGAAGTACGAGAGCGCCGGTGTCTCCCGCCAGCGCGTCCTCATCAAGATTGCTTCCACATGGCCCGGCATTCGCGCCGCCGAGCGTCTGGAAAAAGAAGGCATCCACTGCAACCTGACGCTGCTCTTCGGCGTTCATCAGGCCATTGCCTGTGCCGAGGCGCGAGTCACGCTCATCTCGCCCTTTGTGGGCCGCATCCTCGACTGGTACAAGAAGGACACGGGCAAGGATTATCAGGGCGCCGACGATCCGGGCGTGCAATCCGTGACGAAGATTTACAACTACTTCAAGAAGTTCGGATACAAGACCCAGGTGATGGGCGCCAGTTTCCGCAATACCGGCGAGATCATCGAGCTGGCCGGCTGCGATCTGCTGACGATTTCGCCGAAGCTGCTGGAGGAGCTGGATTCCACCGAAGGCACGCTGGAGCGCAAGCTGGACCCGGCGAAAGCCGAGTCCCTGCAGATCGAGAAGATGACGATCGACGAGGCGACCTTCGAAAAGATGCATGCGGCCGATCGCATGGCGCACGACAAGCTGAGCGAGGGGATCGATGGTTTCAGCAAGGCTCTGGTGCAGCTGGAGCAGCTGCTGGCCAGGCGGCTGAGCGAGCTGGAATCGCGGTCGCCGAAGCCGGTGGGCGCGCACTGAAGCGGCCGGTCGATCCCGGATCCTCTGCACGAACGGGTGACGCAGGAGGTCACTTTGAGGCTTTTCCGCGCCATTGGTTTTTGCATCCTGCTGCTATTGCCGCTCCCCGCACCCGCCCAGTCGCCGGCGTACGTTGCGCCCAGCGACGCCGGGCCGCACGGCTCCGCGCCGGGCATGCAGGTGAAACTCCTGACGGCGACGACCTCCGGCTCGAATGACTACGCCGTAATCTTCCGGCCCGGTGACGAGCCGTACGCCGGCCTCACGCAGTTTGCCGAGAAATACCACGTCCATTCCGGCCACTTCACCGCTATTGGTGGATTCAGCGATGCGCGCCTGGCATGGTTCGATCTGGACAAGAAGATGTTTCGGGTGATTCCGGTCAACCGCCAAGTCGAGGTGGTTTCGCTCACCGGCGATATCGCACTGCTCGATAGCAAGCCGCAGGTGCACATGCACTGCGTCGTCGCGTATCCCGACGGAACCACGCGCGGCGGCCACATCCTCGACGGGCACGTCTCGCCCCTTCTGGAAGTCTTCGTGACCGCAGACCCCGTGAAGCTGGTCAGAAAGCGCGATTCCGACAAGGGCCTGACCCTCATCGAGCCCAACGCCCAATAGCAAACGCGCCCGTTCCGCCTGCAAATCCCTCAATCCAGGCCAGATTCCACGCCATTCCCGCTTGTCGATTTCGGAATCTTCCCGTCATTCGCTACGATCTAAAGAGCCCCATGACCTTGACCGCCAGGACAGATACCCGCCAGCATCCGCTTTACAAGGTGCTTGAGAATCGCATCGCCATTATCGACGGCGCGATGGGCACCACCATCCGGACCTACGGCATGAAGGAAGCCGACATTCGCGGCGATCGATTCCGCGATGCGAAGAAGGACCTGCTCAACAACGGCGACCTCTTTTCGCTCACGCAGCCGGCCATGATCGGCGACATCCATCGGCGCTTCCTCGAGGCCGGAGCCGACATCATTGAGACGAACACATTCGGCGGAACGAGCATCGCCCAGAGCGAATTCTTCGTCGAGGATCCGCGAGAGCACGGCGGCCGCAAAGATCCGGCTTTCTACCAAAAGGTTATCGACGATCCATACCTCAACACTCTGGCGTGGGAGGTCAACGAGCAGTCGGCGCGGCAGTGCCGTGAGTGGGCGGACCGCTTCGCCCATGAAACCGGAGGTCGCCGCTTTGTTGCCGGAGCCATCGGGCCGCTGACCGTCTCGCTGTCGAACTCGCCCGATGCCGACGATCCTGGGTTCCGCGTCGTCACATTCGATCAGGTGAAGGCTGCGTACGCGCATCAGGTGCGCGCCCTCATCGCCGGAGGCGTGGACACGCTGCTGGTCGAGACCATCTTCGATTCGCTCAACGCCAAAGCCGCGCTGGTGGCGATCCGCGAGGTTTTCGATGAGGATGGCCTGACGGCGAACGGCAGAGAACTGCCCATCATGATTTCGGCCGCGGTTGGCCGCGGCGGCGAGACGATGATTTCCGCGCAGACGATCGAAGCGCTCTGGAATGCGGTGGCCCGTGCGCGGCCGCTCTCTGTGGGATTGAACTGCTCCCTCGGGCCGGATCTGATGTATCCCTTCCTGTCCGAGCTGTCGGAGAAGGCTGACGTTGCCATCTCGTGTTATCCGAACGCCGGTTTGCCGAATCCGCTCTCGCCTACGGGGTTCGATTTCACTCCCGCTGACATGGCGCTCTCTCTCGGCAGCTTTGCCGAGGCGGGCCTCATCAACATTGCCGGTGGCTGCTGCGGCAACACGCCCGAGCACATTGCGGCGATCGCGAAGGCTCTGGAAGGCAAGCCGCCACGCGCGCTCCCCACGCTCGAAGCCGCCGAGGCCGCCGCGTGAATCCCAAACCCCTCCGTCTCTCCGGCTCGCAACCGTTTACCCAGCAAGCCGGCGTCTTCATCATGATTGGCGAGCGGACCAACGTCGCCGGTTCGCCGAAGTTCGCCAAACTGGTGAAGGAAGGCAAATTCGAAGAGGCCGTCAGCATTGCGCGCCAGCAGGTGGAGAACGGCGCCAACGTGCTCGACATCTGCATGGACGAGGGCATGATTGACGGCGTCGCCGCCATGTCGCGTTTCCTGCAGTTGCTCGGCAGCGAGCCCGAAGTCGCCAAAGTCCCCTTCATGATCGACTCCTCGAAGTGGGAGGTGCTCGAAGCCGGCTTGAAATGCTTGCAGGGCAAAGGCATCGTCAACTCTATTTCGCTGAAGGAAGGGGAGGAGATATTTCGCGCCCATGCCGCTGCCGTCCTCAAATATGGCGCGGCTGCTGTCGTCATGGCCTTCGACGAGCAGGGCCAGGCCGCGACCTTCGCCGACAGAATCCGCGTCTGCGAGCGCGCCTACCGTCTGCTGGTCGACGAGGTTGGATTTCTCCCCGAAGACATCATCTTCGACCCCAACGTCCTCACCGTCGCCACCGGCATGGAGGAGCATAACAATTACGCGGTCGACTTCCTCCGCGCTACGCGCTGGATCAAAGCCAACCTGCCGCACGCCAAGGTGAGCGGCGGCATTTCCAACATCTCCTTCAGCTTTCGCGGCAATAACAAAGTCCGGGAGGCGATGCATTCCGCGTTTCTTTATCACGCCATCGCCGCCGGCCTCGACATGGGCATCGTCAACGCCGGCATGCTCGAGGTGTACGAGGAGATCGAGCCCGAGCTGAAGACGCTGGTGGAAGACGTGTTGCTCAATCGGCGTCCCGACGCCACCGAGCGGCTCGTCGAGTTCGGCGAGGCATTGAAAGCGTCGGGCGCCGGCGCTGCGGCCTCTGAAAAGAAGGCCGAACAATGGCGCAATGGCACGGTGGAAGAGCGCCTGTCGCACGCGATGGTCAAGGGCATCGACGCGTGGATCGAACCGGACACGGAGGAGGCGCGCCAGAAGCTCGGCCGCCCGCTTGCCGTGATCGAAGGCCCGCTGATGGCGGGCATGAGCGTGGTGGGAGATCTCTTCGGCGCCGGCAAAATGTTTTTGCCCCAGGTGGTGAAATCGGCGCGCGTGATGAAGAAGGCGGTCGCCTATCTCACCCCGTTCATGGAAGCCGAAAAGGCTGCGAAGGCCGCGGCGGGCGAGGTGGTCCGTGCGCACGGCAAGATCCTGCTCGCCACGGTGAAAGGCGACGTCCACGACATCGGCAAGAACATCGTGGGGGTGGTGCTCGCCTGCAACAACTACGATGTGATCGATATGGGCGTGATGGTGCCGAGCGAGAAGATTCTCGAGCGCGCCCGCACCGAAGGGGTCGACCTGATCGGCCTGAGCGGCCTCATCACGCCATCACTCGACGAGATGGTTCACGTCGCTCGCGAGATGGAGCGGCAGGCATTCACCTTGCCGCTGCTCATCGGCGGCGCGACGACGAGCCGCGCGCACACCGCGATTAAAATCGCGCCGCACTACAGCCAGCCGGTGATTCACGTCCTCGACGCGAGCCGCGCCGTTCCCGTCACCACCAGCCTGCTCAGCGAAGACGGCCGAGACGCCTTTATCGCGGAGCATCGCGCTGAGTACGAATCGCTGCGCCGCACCCATGCCTCGCCGCGCCAGCAGACCATTCCGATTGACGCCGCGCGCCGGCGGCGCACGCCGATCGAGTGGCGCAAGGAAGACCTGCCCACGCCGTCGTTCACGGGAGTTCGCGTGCTCGATCATTTCCCGCTCGCCACGCTGCGCGGCTACATCGACTGGACGCCCTTCTTCCACACCTGGGAGCTGAAGGGGGTCTACCCGCGCATTCTCGACGATGAGCGGCAGGGAACGCAGGCGCGCGTGCTCTTCGCCGAGGCGAATGCCCTGCTCGATCGCATCATCGACGAGAATCTGCTCTGTGCGCGGGCCGTCTATGGTTTCTTCCCGGCAAGCGCGGTTGGCGACGATGTCGAGCTGTACACCGACGACACGCGCGGGACGGTTCTCAACCGGCTGTACTTTCTCCGGCAACAGGCCAATCGCGAAGGCAGCGAGCCCTGCCGCTCGCTCGCCGACTTCATCGCGCCGCGCGAGACCGGCCTTGCCGACCACGTAGGAGCCTTCGCCGTCACCAGTGGTATCGGGCTGCAGACGCTCTGCCAGCGTTTCCGCGCCGAGCACGACGACTACAACGCGATCATGGCCGAGGCCCTCGCCGACCGCCTGGCGGAGGCTTTCGCCGAATGCCTGCACAAGCGCGCGCGCGACGAATGGGGCTATGGCTGCGCGGAGAACTTGACGCCGGAAGAGATCCTCCACGAGAGGTATCGCGGCATCCGCCCCGCTCCCGGCTACCCGGCCTGCCCCGACCACACCGAGAAGGGAACGATCTGGCGCCTGCTCGACGTGGAGGCGAACACGGGGATCAAAATTACGGAGTCCTTCGCCATGTGGCCTGGCTCCAGCGTCAGCGGGCTCTACTTCGCGCATCCGGATTCGCGTTATTTCGCCGTCGGCAAAATCGATCGCGATCAGGTGGCCGATTACACGTCGCGCAAAGGCATGACGCTTGCGGAAACGGAGCGCTGGCTCGGACCCAATCTCAACTACAATCCGTCGTGACGCACGCCGCGAAGGATTCGCCCGTTGCAGCGCCGCACCCCATGAAGATGCCCTCAGGAATACCCAGCGAAGCCGTCCTGGTTCATTTTTCCGGGCATGATGCTCCCGGTCTCACGGCGGCGCTGACCGGCATCCTTGCCGAATATGAGATCAGCGTTCTCGATATCGGGCAGGCCGTCGTCCACGAGTCGCTTTCGCTCGGCATTCTCATCGAAGTCACGGATCACGCCGTCCTCGCCGCGCTGAAAACCGCGCTGCAAACCCGCGCGCACGAGCTTGGGTTGCAAACGCGATTCAGAACGATTCCGGGGAACGCGCTGCGGCACTGGATCGGCGGGCTGCACCACAACCACTTCATCATTACGGTCCTGGGGCGATCGATTACCGCCATCGAGCTGGCGCGGGTGAGCGCCATCATTGCCGGCCATGGCATGAATGTCGATCGCATCGAGCGCCTCTCGGGCCAGCTCACGCCCGGCAACGTCCCCTCCAATGCCTGCGTCGAGCTCGCCGTGAGCGGCGATCTCTCGCGCGAGCTCGCCATGCGCGCGGACTTCCTCGCCGCGGCCCAGGAGCTTTCCATCGACATCGCCTTCCAGCGCGAGAGCATCTTTCGCCGCAACCGACGACTTTTCGTTTTCGACATGGACTCGACGCTGATCCAGGCCGAAATCATCGACGAACTGGCAAAGCTGGCCGGAACGGGCGACCGCGTGGCGCGCATCACGGAAGCCGCCATGCGCGGCGAACTGAACTTCGACGAGAGCTTTACGCTGCGGGTCGCGCTGCTGAAGGGCCTGCCTGCCGAGCGGGTCAACACCCTGCTCGACACCGTCCCGCTCGCCGACGGCGCTGAGCGCCTGATCCGCACGCTCCGGCTTCTCGGTTACAAGACCGCGATTCTCTCCGGTGGCTTCACGTTCTTCGCGCGCCATCTGCAGCAGCGGCTGGGCATCGATGCGGTTCACGCCAACGAGCTGGAAATCGTCGACGGCGTGGTTTCAGGGCGAGTCATCCCGCCCATTGTGAATGCGGCGCGCAAGGCTGAATTGCTGGTAGAAATTGCGGAACGCGAGCGTATTTCCGTGGAGCAGGTGGTCGCCGTCGGCGATGGCGCCAACGATATTCCCATGCTCAACCTGGCCGGGATGGGCATCGCGTATCGCGCCAAGCCGCTGGTCCGCGAGAAGACCGATCATTCCATCTCATCGCTGGGACTCGACGGACTGCTTTATCTCATCGGCGTCCGCGACCGTGATCTGGAGCCGCACGAGCCGCATCTCTAGCCGGTTGCCGTTGAAGCCCCGGTTCGCTGCAGATCCCCATAATGCAAACCCCCCGGAGTGGGCGCTTGCGAGCGGCTCACCTCCCGGGGGGTGTTCGGCAATCGGATTGGCCGATCAGGCGGCTTTCGCATCCACGTTGATGCCTTCGGCAATCTGATTCAGCTTGGCGTCGGCAGCTTTCTCTTCCTTCAGGGTTTCCTCGAGCAGGCGGACAATTTCCTTTTCGCCCAGCAGGCCGGCAAAAGTGCGGGCCGAGCCGTACGCGGAAATCTCGTAGTGCTCGACGCGCTGCGCGTCGGCGATCAGGCCGGCGTCCAGCACCGCCTCATCTTCGGCCCCTTCCTTGATCCGGTCATCGGCTTCGGAAATCAGGCCCTTCATGCCCTCACAGGTCTTACCCTTCGGGCTCTCATCCAGCTGCTTAAACACCTTTTCGAGACGCTCCACGTGACCCTCGGTCTCTTTCAAATGGCTTTCGATGGCTTTCTTCAAGGTGGGGTCAGACGCAGCTTTGGCAACTTTCGGCAGGGCTTTCGTCAGCTGGTTCTCCGCTGAATACAGATCCTGCAACTCTTCAACCAGCAGTTCTCTCAGGTTTTCGACCTTCATATGTGATACTCCCATGGCTCGGATTTGGAATTTCAGGCGAAATTTCGGGTGATGCCGGTCCGGCCCTGCTCCGCAAGGCGCGAATACTCTCTGGGTCGTGACCGGACCGGCTCTATTGGGTGAGATGCCATGGCGGGTGCGGCGGTAGGCTGCGATCCGCTTCAGCGAGGCAGTTCTTCAACGTGCAGATGGTCACCGGGCGCGAGGTACCCCTTGCGCTGGAACCAGTCTTGCATGGCCGGACGGAGCCGCTCGATCGGCACGCGAAAGCCCGCCTCCATCAGCCCGTCGGCGATGGGCAGGGTGTCGTCGAAGATCGCGTCGTTGGTGAAGTTGCGCATCGCAAAATTGTCGATCCACGCGACGGGGCAGGGAATCGTGTCGCCCTTTGGCGTGACTCGCTCGATCCTCAGCCGGCGAAGGAACATGGCTCAGTAGCCCCGGTGGTGCAGCACGAAGACGGCGATCGAGGCCAGGATGCAGTAAATCCCAAATAAGTACCAGCGGCCACGCTCGAGCCACGCGCTGAGCCATTTGAGCGCGAGCAGGCCGGCTAGGAACGCAAAAACCGCGCCGAGCAGGCTGGGAAACGCCGCGTGCACGAAGCCGCTGGTGTCGGCGTGGTGGAGACGCAGCGCCTCGCGGCCGATGGCCAGCGGCGTAATGATGACGGCGAGCGCGAAACTGAACGACTCAACGCGCACCTTCTTAATCCCCTGCAGGATGCCGACAGAGATGGTTGCCCCGGAACGGGAGAATCCGCGAAAGGGCAGGCACAAGCCCTGCACAGCGCCGATGACCGCAGCCTGGCCGAAGCCGATGTGCGGCGATTCTTCCGAATCCGGCACGCGGCCTTCTTTCAAACCGGCAATGAGGATCAAAATGCCGGCCGCCAGCAGCGCCGGGGCGACAATATCGAGGCGGCCGAAGAGGTCTTCGATCTGGGCGTGCGGCGCTCCTTTGAAGAGGGTATGTTCAATGACCTTCATCAGCGCATACCCGATCACGAGCGTTGGCACCGTCGCAAAGATAGCCTGCCATGCGAATCGCTTGAACGACTCGCTGTCGGAAAAGTACGCAGCACGCCATTGGTTCCAGAAGTAGACGATGACGGCGAACATGGTCCCGGTGTGCAGCATCACCAGCAGCAGCGTCATGGCTGGTGCGGAGGGGTCGAGTCCCATCAGCTTTTCCGCGACCACAACGTGAGCGGAACTGGAAATCGGCAGAAGCTCGGCGAGACCCTGGACAATGGCCAGCAAAATCACTTGAAGGAGAGACATATTCCCGAATTCTAACGGCAGACAGAGAAACGAAGGAGAACGATCGCAGCGCCGGCGATCGACAGATCGAGCCTCCCCGCACCGCGGCTCGCAACTGTGGGGAGGGTATTTTGGTCATTTGTAGCCCCGCCGAGCGGCTCGTATCATGGCCGTAGGTCACTCATTATCAGTTGAACAGCAGCGCCAGTGAGCGCAGCTGTCCCGCGGGGCCCATGCAGTCCTCCGGCGGGTCACAGAATTTCAAAAAACAGGGAGAAAGCGATGCGAATCGGTGTATTGACGGGCGGCGGAGACTGCCCAGGTCTGAATGCCGTGATTCATGCGGTTGTGCGGAAAGGCATCATTCATTATGGAGATGAATTCATCGGATTTCTGGAAGGCTGGCGAGGCGTTCTCGAGAACAATACCGTTCCGCTTACGCTGGAGAAGGTCGACGGCATTCTGATTAAGGGCGGCACCATCCTGCGCACCTCGCGCACCAATGTGCGCAAGATCGAAGGCGGCATTGAGAAGTGCGTGCAGGTGCTGAAAGCCAACAAACTGGATGCCCTGATCGCCATCGGCGGCGACGATACGCAGTCGGTGACGAACGCGCTGATCCAGGCCGGCGTGCCCGGCGTGGGCGTTCCCAAGACCATCGACAACGATCTGAACGGCACGGATGTCTGCTTCGGCTTCGACACTGCGGTCATGATCGCCACCGAGGCGGTCGACCGGCTGCATACCACGGCCGAGTCGCACGAGCGCGTCATCGTTTGCGAGGTGATGGGTCGCGACGCGGGCTGGATCGCGCTGACGGCCGGCGTGGCGGGCGGAGCGCATGTGGTGCTGGTGCCGGAAAAGCCCATCGATCTTGAGCACACGTGCGCGATCCTGAAACACAACTACGAGAGCGGCAAGAAATACGGCATCGTGGTTGTCGCTGAAGGCGCCAAGCTGCCGGATTCCGGCGCGCAGGCGACGAAGGGAACGCAGGTCGACTCATTCGGGCATGCGCGGCTCAGCGGCATCGCCGAGCACCTGGCCGAGGAGATCGAGAAGAAGACGGGCTACGAAACGCGGTCTGTGAACCTGGGCCACACGCAGCGCGGCGGCACGCCCACGGCGTACGACCGCATGCTGGCGACACGGTACGGCCTGGCGGCGATCGATCTGGTCCACCAGGGCAAATTCGGCCGTCTCGTCGTGTTGCGCGGGACGAAGATCGAGGATATTCCGCTGGCCGAAGCAATCTCCAAAAACCGCACGGTGGACGACAGCTTCCTGTCGATCCTCAGCGGGCTCGAACCGAAGCTGTAGCGAGGTAAGCGAACCCGCCCGCGGAGCCGCACCGCCTACGGCGGGTCGGGTTTGCTTTCCGGTTTCCCTGGCAAATGGCTGTTCCTTTCCGGGTTCGACCTGTGGTACAAAGGGTTGCCCCACTGACGGAGGAGCCTGTGAAAGCGTCGCCGAGCCCAACAGAAACCCGCGAAGTGATGGACATCCGGCAGGCTTCCCATTATCTCGGGATCAGCGCCGACAGCCTGTATCGTTATGCATCCACTGGGTTTATCCCTGCCTTTCGCCTTGGCAACCGGTGGCGCTTTCGCAAATCGCGGCTGGATGAGTGGATGGATCGCCGCTCGGGTATCGACCCGGCTGCGGAGTCCACTCTCGAAGATGCGCCGAAACTGGTGCGCTCCTCCAAGAAGCCGGTGCGCTCAGCGCGTGTGCTGAGTCGTGGCGCGCGCACCGGGTCTTAACCAATAAATCTTCGGCTATGCAGCAGCGGTCGTGCAATGCTCCACCGCTGCATCTCGGCCCTTCCACTTGACAAACCATAACCAAACGGTTATGGTTTGAGTGTGGCGCTGGCGAACCCCAATTTCGTGTTCCGAGCCCTTGCCGATCCCACCCGGCGCGCGCTCTTTGAGGAGCTGACGCGCGCGGGGGAGCAGACTGTCCACGCTCTCACGCGTTATGCAGGCGTCTCGCAGCCCGCTGTCTCGAAGCACCTGACCGTGCTGAAGCGCGCCCACCTCGTGCGGCATCGGCGTAATGGGCGGGAGACACGTTATCGTGCCGAGCCCGCCGCGCTGGCGCCGATGCTGGACTGGCTCGATCAGTATGGCGCCTTCTGGCGCGAACGCTTTGACCGCCTGGAAGCCGTGCTCGAAAGGATGGAGCCATGAGCACGGCCGCTGCATGCCCGCGCAGCCTCGTGGTCGAGCGCGTGTTCCCGCATCCGCAGGAGAAGCTGTGGCGCGCGCTCACCAGCGGCTCGCTGCTCGAGCAGTGGATGATGCCGAATGACTTTGCGCCGGTGGTCGGGCACAAGTTCCAGTTCCGGACCGAACCCAAACCGAACTGGGACGGCGTGGTCGACGGCGAAGTGCTGCTGGTCGAGCCGATCGATCGCCTGTCTTACACCTGGGGTACGGGTGGAGCAGAATCCGGAATGCAGTGGGTCGTCGAATGGACGCTCAGGCCGAACGCGGGCGGCACGCAGGTCCGCATGGAACAGTCCGGCTTCCGTCCCGAACAGAAGGGGAACTATCACGGGGCGAAATACGGCTGGAACAAATTCTTTGAAGGCCTCGAGCGTGTCGTCGCGGAGGTCGACTCCCAATGAGAGTCGCAGTCTCCTGTGCAACCGCGGGCGGCGACCGCGCATGTGGATTACCCATTCTCTCCCCGCTCATTCTGGCTGCTCCTGCAGTGGCCTCGTGGGCGCTGCGGCCCGCAAGCCGCCGGCTCGGCAATCCCATTCCTTTGAATGAACTCGCATACCAAGGAGCCATGCCATGAAAATCAAACTGACCAGTGTGTATGTCGACGACCAGGAGAAGGCCCTGCGCTTCTATACCGATGTGCTGGGCTTCGTGAAGAAATCCGACTTCAGCCAGGGGCCGTATCGCTGGCTGACGGTCGCTTCGCCCGAGGATCCCAACGGCACCGAGTTGCAACTGGCCCTCAACAGCAATCCTGCGGCGCAGGCATACCAGAAGGCGCTGTTCGAGCAAAACCAGCCGGCGGCCATGTTCTTTACCGATAATTTGCAGGGCGACTACGAGCGCATGAAGGCGAAAAGCGCCGCATTCACAATGCCGCCGACGGACGTGACGGCGTCGAAGATCGCCATGGTGAACGATACCTGCGGTAATCTGCTGCAGATCACGCAGCTCATGTGGCAGGGTTGAGGCCGATGAAAACCGCCACATCATCTCGAGCCGCTTCAGCATCGATCGACCGCAAGATCGAGGAACTGGGCGACTGGCGCGGCAATACGCTCGCGAAGGTGCGCAGCATCATTCTCGCGGCTGATCCCGAGATCGTCGAAGAGTGGAAGTGGGCGAAGGCGACCTCGCCGGGTACACCGGTCTGGTCCTGCGCCGGCATTCTCTGCACGGGCGAGACTTACAAAACCCACGTCAAGCTGACGTTCGCCCAGGGGGCTTCGCTGCCGGATCCGGCTGGTCTCTTCAATTCCAGTTTGGAAGGGAATGTCCGGCGCGCCATCGACATCCACGAAAGCGAGAGGATCAACGAGACGGCGCTGAAGGATCTGATCCGCGCCGCCGTGGCATTCAACCTCCGTAAGAGTAAGCCAAATCGGTAATCGCGAGGGCCGTGAGGGTATCGCCGCACGGCTCCGACTTGCAAAAAGCCGAGGGCGCACACCGAACTCGCATGACCCCACGCGCAGGAGTCATTGGGAGCAGCGCCGTCGTTTACCATTTGTACGTGCGGTAGGTAGCCCGGCCGCAAATGGTTAGCGATGCGATGACGCCGCTCTCTGACGACCGCTTGTTCCCGGCTGAACCGACACAGCGCGCGATTGCGCGGCGGCTCTATGGCGAGATTCGCGGTCTTCCCCTGGTGAGCCCGCACGGGCACACCCAGGCCCAATGGTTCGCGCGAAACGAGCCGTTTCCCGATCCGGCGAAGCTGTTTGTGCAGCCCGACCACTACGTCTACCGGATGCTCTACAGCCAGGGTGTCTCCCTCGAAGATTTGGAGATCGGCGTCGAAACGTTGAAAGATCCGCGCAAGGTGTGGCGCGTTTTCGCGGAGCATTATTACCTGTTTCGTGGCACTCCCACGCGCATGTGGCTCGATTATGCGTTCCAGGAGCTCTTCGGCCTGCAAGAGCGGCTCTCGGGCGCGACCGCCGATCGCTATTACGACACGATTGCCGAGCGGCTCGAGACACCGGAGTTCCGGCCGCGCGCGCTGTACGAGCGTTTCAACCTAAAAGTACTCGCGACCACGGACTCAGCGCTCGATTCGCTCGACGATCATCTGGCGATTCAAAAATCGGGATGGAAACCGCATGGCGCAGACGCGCGAGTGATTCCGACGCTGCGGCCGGACGCGGTCGTCGATCCCGATTTTCCGGGCTTTCACGATAACGTGGCGAAGCTGGGCGAGATGACTGGCGAGGACACCCACCACTGGGGCGGGTACCTCGAGGCGATGCGGTGGACGCGCCAGCGCTTTAAAGTGCTGGGCTGCACCGCGACCGATCATGGGCACCCCACCACGCAAACGGCGCATCTGGACCGCACGGCAGCCTCGCACCTGTTCGAGGATGTGCTGAGCGGCCACGCAGACGCATCGCGGCGGGAGCTGTTTCGCGCCCAGATGCTGACGGAAATGGCGCGGATGAGCCTGGACGATGGGCTGGTGATGCAGATTCATCCCGGCGCGTTCCGCAACCACAACCGCCAGGTCTATGAGCAATACGGCCGCGACGTGGGCGCGGATATTCCGACGCCGACGGATTACGTGCATGCGCTGCGACCGCTGCTGGATGCGTTCGGGAACGAGAAGAACCTGACCATCATCCTGTTCACGCTGGATGAAACGACATACAGCAGGGAACTGGCGCCGCTGGCAGGCCATTATCCCTGCCTGCGGCTGGGGCCGCCGTGGTGGTTTTACGATAGCCCGGAGGGGATGCTGCGTTTCCGCGAGCAGGTGACGGAGACGGCCGGCTTCTACAACACGGTGGGATTCAATGACGACACGCGCGCCTTTCTGTCGATTCCTGCAAGGCACGACGTGGCTCGCCGCATGGATTGCGTGTGGCTGGCGCGGCTGGTGGCCGAGCGTCGCCTGGATGAGGATGAAGCGACGGAGCTGGCGCGCGATCTGGCTTACAACCTGGTGCGCAGCGCCTATCGCCTGTAGAAGGATTCGGATTCCGCGAGCGGCATGAAAAACGTAGCCAACGCAACGGATGTGCCAGTGGAAGAGACGGGCCGCTTCCGCCTCGGACACGTGCGCTGGACGATCTGCGCGATGTTGTTTTTCGCCACCTCGATCAACTACATGGATCGCCAGGTGATTGCGATCCTGAAGCCCACCCTGCAGCACTCCATCGGCATGACGGAGGTGAACTACGGCTACATCGTGTTTGCCTTTCAGCTGGCGTACGCAATCGGCGTGATCTTTGCGGGTTGGCTGATCGACCGTCTCGGCACGCGGCTGGGGTACTGCATCTTCATGGGCGCATGGAGCCTTTCGGCGATGGGCCATGCGCTGGCAAACAGCGCCTTTGAATTTGGCATTGCGCGGTTCTGCCTGGGACTGGGCGAGTCGGGCAATTTTCCCGCCGCCATCAAGACGGTGGCGGAGTGGTTTCCGCAGAGGGAACGATCGCTGGCGACGGGGATCTTCAATTCCGGCGCGAATGTGGGCGCGGTCCTGGCTCCCCTGATTGTGCCGTGGGTGGCGCTGCACTATAGCTGGCGCGCGGCGTTTCTCATTACTGGCTTTTTCAGCATGCTGTGGATCGCGTGGTGGTACCGGAACTATCGCAAGCCTGGGGACCATCCCACGCTCACCGGCGTGGAACTGCGGCACATCTATGAGGAAGCCGCGGCGCAGATGGGACCGAAGGTGAAATGGCTGCGCCTGCTGGGCTACCGGCAGACGTGGGCCTTCGCGGTGGGGAAGTTCCTGACGGATCCGATCTGGTGGTTCTTCCTGTTCTGGCTGCCCTCGTACTTCAGCAGCCGCTTCCATCTCAACCTTGCCCACCTGGGCTTGCCGCTCATCGTGATTTATACGGCGTCGTCTTTGGGCAGCATCGGCGGAGGCTGGCTGCCCGCGCCGTTTCGCCGCGCCGGCCTTTCGCCGCAGGGTGCGCGTCTGGCTGCGATGCTGGTGTGCGCGTGCGCCGTGGTGCCCATCTTTACCGCTGGCTATCTGCATTCGGAGTGGGTGGCCATCGGCCTGTTGAGCCTCGCCACGGCGGCGCATCAGGGATGGTCGGCGAACATTTTTACCACCGTCTCGGATATGTTTCCCAGGAGTGCAGTCGGTTCGGTGGTCGGCGTGGGCACCTGCGCCGGATCGCTGGGCGGCATGCTGCTGGCCGCAAGCGCCGGCTGGATTCTGCAGATCACGCACAGCTACGTGAGCCTCTTCATTCTCGCATCCACCGTCTACCTGCTGGCGCTGCTGATCATCGTGACGCTGGCGCCGGGACTGCGCAAAGCGGAGTTCGTCGCATGAGCCTGCTGCTGGCCAATGGCGATGCGCAAACAGAGATCGCGCCGTCGGAGCTGCGGACGCTGCTGTTCGAGGCTCTCGACCGGCTCGGCCCGCGCAAACGGGTGCTGGTGGTTCCGCCGGATATCACGCGGCTGCACTCACAGGCAGGCGAGATTACGCGGCTGGTCTGGGAGTATTACGGCGATGCTCTACAGGCTGTGCTGCCGGCGCTGGGGACGCATGCGCCGATGTCGGCGCAGCAGCTCACCCGCATGTTTGTGGATTTGCCGCAGTCACTGGTACAGATTCACAACTGGCGCACCGACGTTGACACGCTGGGCGAGGTGCCCGCGGCTTTCATTGAGGAGCAGTCGGAAGGCAAACTGCATTTCCCCTGGCCGGCGCAGGTGAACCGGATGATCGTGCGCGGGGACTTCGATCTGATCCTCTCGGTCGGCCAGGTGGTCCCGCACGAAGTCATCGGAATGGCGAATTACAACAAGAACATCCTGATCGGGACGGGTGGACGCGAAGGAATCAATCGCAGCCATTATCTCGGTGCGGTCTACGGCCTCGAGCGCATCATGGGGCGCGCGGACAATCCTGTCCGCCGCGTGTTGAACCACGCGGCAGAGCGGTTCCTGGCAAACGTGCCGATTGTCTACGTGCAGACGGTGGTGGGCCGCGCGACGAGCGGGGAACTGGCGCAGCGCGGGTTGTTCATCGGCGACGACGCGGAGTGCTTCGAGCGCGCAGCCGCCCTGAGCCTGCAGGTCAATTTCGAAATGCTCGACCAGCCTCTGCGCAAAGTCGTGGTGTATCTCGATCCGCATGAGTTTCACAGTACCTGGCTCGGGAACAAGGCGGTCTATCGCACGCGCATGGCGATGGCCGACGGCGCCGATCTGATCATCCTGGCTCCCGCGGTGAAAGAATTTGGCGAGGATCGCGGAATCGATGCGATGATCCGCAAGTACGGCTATCGCGGGGCGGACGCGATCGTGGACGCCGTCGCGCAGAATGCCGATCTCGCGGCGGAACTGGGCGCCGCCGCGCATCTCATTCACGGATCGTCAGAGGGGCGCTTCCGCATCACATGGTGTCCGGGGAATTTAACCCGCGAGGAGATCGAGAATGTCGGCTTCGCGTACGGCGATCTGAACCAGATGCTGCGCCGGTACGATCCGGCAAAGCTGGCGAGCGGCTTCAACACGGTCGATGGGGAGGAGATTTTCTTCGTCGCGAATCCCGGACTCGGGCTCTGGGCGTACCGCGAACGGTTTGCAAACTGAAGGAGAGGTCGATGAGCACTGGACTCGAGCTCGGCAAGTATTCCATCGGCGTGGGCGACCGTTTCGCGCACCAGGCAAAGGCGCAGCTCCGTGCGTGCGTGCTGGCCGCGGAAGCCGGCGTTGAGGTCATTCCGGTGTGGAACAAGTCGAACCGGGAACACAACATCATCGGGTCAGAACCGTCGTCCACGCGAACGGCGGCCGATGCAGCGGTGAGCTCGCTGGGCTGGACGAAACCGTATTACTGCGACGCCGACCACATCAATCTGACGACCGTCGAGCGATTCCTCGCGCCGTGCGATTTCTACACCATCGATGTTGCGGACGCCATCGGCAAGCGGGCGGCCGACGCTTCGATTGACGCGTTCGTGCGGCGCAGATCGGCGCTGATCGGCTGCATTCGCCTCGGAGGCGTCGAGGGCGAGCTTGCGATCACGCAGGAAATGCTGCGCGCCACGGCGGCAAAGTTCCTCTTTGCTGTGGAGCGGGCCGGCGAGGTGTACCGAAAGATCGAAGCGGCGAAGGGAGCGGGCAACTTCATCACCGAAGTTTCCATGGACGAGACCGACGCCGCACAGACTCCGGCGGAGTTGCTCATCATCCTTGCCGCACTCGCAGATGAAGACGTGCCGGTGCAGACCATCGCTCCGAAGTTCACCGGGCGCTTCAATAAGGGCGTCGATTACGTGGGCGACCGGGCGCAGTTCCGGCGCGAGATGCAGCTGGATGTGGCCGCGATTGCCTGGGCAGTGCAGAATTTTGGGCTGCCGCAGAACCTGAAGCTCAGCGTTCACTCCGGCAGCGACAAGTTTTCGATTTACGCGGCCATTCACGAGACGACCCAGCATGAAGGGGTGCATTTGAAGACGGCAGGCACGACCTGGCTGGAGGAAGTGATCGGCCTGGCCGAGGCCGGCAGCGATGGACTGGCGCTCGCGAAAGGGATTTACGCCGAGGCGTACGCGCATCGCGAAGAACTCTGCGCGCCCTACGCCACGGTCATTGACATCGACCCCGCGCGGCTGCCCGCACCGGAGGCTGTGGCTGCGTGGAGCTCGGAGCAGTACACATCCGCGCTGCGCCACGATCCGCAGTCGTCCGCGTACAACAGCAGCCTCCGCCAGCTGCTGCATGTGGGATTCAAGATCGCAGCGAAGATGGGGCGGCGCTATCTGGATCGGATCGAGGAATACGAAACCGTGATTGCGAAAAATGTGACGGAGAACCTTCTTGACCGGCATATTGCGCCGGTCTTTCTGGGCAAGCCAGCGCCGGCGGCCGTACCGGAACATGCGGAGGCGCGATGACGCTGGTGGCACTGGAACTGACAGGGAAGACGGCGGTCGTCATTGGCGGCACGTCCGGCATTGGGCGTGCCATCAGTCTGGGACTGGCGGAAGCCGGCGCGGACGTGGTCTCTTCGGCTCGTCGTCAGCAGCAGGTCGACGAGACGGCGGCCGAGATTGAGGCGCGCGGGCGGCAGACGCTGCGGCTGACCTGCGATATGCAGGATCGCGGCTCGCTGGAGCGACTGCTGGCGTCGACCGTGGAGCGTTTCGGCAAGGCCGACATTCTGGTGAACTGCGCCGGCAAGATCAAGCGCGCGCCGACGCTCACGTTTCCGGAAGAGGAATGGCGCGACATTCTCGATACGAATCTGACCGGGACGCTGCGGGCCTGCCAGGTCTTCGGCGCGCACATGCTGGAGCGCAGTTACGGGCGGATCATCAACATCGCATCGCTCAATTCGTTTGTCGCGCTCAGCGAGGTGGCAGCTTATGCCGCCAGCAAAGCGGCCGTGGCATCGCTCACGCGCTCGCTGGCGGTGGAGTGGTCGAAGAAGGGCGTCCTGGTGAATGCCATCGCGCCGGGCGTGTTCCGCACGGCGCTCAACGCCGATCTGCTGGACAACACGCCGCGCGGTAAGGAGCTTCTGATGCGCACGCCGATGGGGCGCTTCGGCAAGACCGAAGAGGTGGTAGGCGCGGCGGTTTATCTCGCATCGGACGCGGCCTCATTCGTCACCGGCCAGGTGCTGGTGGTCGACGGCGGATTCCTGGCGAGCGGCGTGAATCACTAAAAGCAGGGGATAGGGTACGGGGATTAGGGATTAGAGATCTCTGAGGTCGGGGAGCAAGCGCCCATCGACGAGGCGTCATGATCGACTCCCTACCCCCCACCCCCTACCCCCTACCCCCTCGTCTTTGTCATACTGGTAACAGGGCTGCATTCTCATGCGCTCCGGCAACACCATCCCATGTCCCTCAACAACACCATTGCCGTAGCGATGTCCGGCGGCGTCGATTCGTCGACGGTCGCGGCCATGCTGCGCGCCGAGGGGTACGAGCTGGTAGGGCTGACGCTGCAGCTATGGAACCAGCGCCGCCTTGCGGGCAAAGAGGGCATGCCGGAGCAGGTGACCGGCCGCTGCTGCTCGCTCGACGACGTCTACGACGCGCGCCGCGTCGCCGAGGCACTGGACATCCCCTACTACGTGGTGAACGAAGAAGACCGGTTTGAGCAGGACGTGGTGCGGCCGTTTGTGCGCGAGTATCTGAACGGACGGACCCCGATTCCGTGCTCGCTGTGCAACAACCATCTCAAGTTCGATCAGCTGCTGGTGCGGGCGCGGCAGATTGGCGCCGACCGCATCGCCACCGGCCACTACGCGCGCAACGAGTACGATCCGGAGCGGGGCCGCTGGATTCTCAGCCGTCCTGTGGATCAGGCGAAGGACCAGACCTATTTTCTTTTTGGCCTCACCCAGGAGCAACTGGCGCGCACGCTGTTTCCGCTGGGCGGTTACCGCAAGCCGGAAGTGCGCGAAATGGCTGCGCAGTACGGGCTGGCCATTGCCGTCAAGCCCGATTCGCAGGAGATTTGCTTTATCCCGGGCGGCGACTACAAGCAGTTCATCGGCGCGTACCTGGCCGAGCAGGGCGAGGAGATCCCGGACACCGGGGGTGAGCTGGTCTCCACCGCGGGCGAGGTGATCGGGCAGCACGCCGGCATTCACAACTTCACCATCGGCCAGCGCAAGGGACTGGGTGTCGCCTCACCCGATCCCCTCTACGTGATCCAGATCGACCAGGCCTCGCACCGCGTCACCATTGGCTCAGACGGCGAAGCAACGACCCGTAATTTGCGCGCCCGCGATCTGAACTGGATTTCCATTCCCGAATTGCGCGGCGAGATCCGCGTCCGCGCGAAGATTCGCCATCGCCACGAGCCGGCCTGGGCGACGATCCGCGACGCCGGTCACGGCGAAGTTGAAGCCGTCTTCGATGAGCCGCAGCGCGCGGTCACTCCCGGCCAGGCCGCTGTCTTCTACGACGGCGATGAAGTCGCAGGCGGCGGCTGGATCGTCTAGGGCAGGGAATCGACGTTGGCGCAGTGTACTCCTCGTCGATCAGTTCGAGTACTACACCCTGCACCCTACCCCCTGCACCCTCCCGTTCACTTCACCTCATTCACGAGAGCTTGCAGCGGCTGAAGCACCGTAAAGCGCGTGAGCGCGACGGGCTGTGCGGCGTCATCGAGAATAGCCAGCTTTTCTGCTTTCCATCCCGCCGGGGCCGGCACGCCGGAGGTCAGGTACGCGACGGCCTGCGAGCCGATGGCGCCCATCTCGGCGAGTTGTTCCGCGCGCGGGAGGTTTTCGGCCAGCAGCGGAGAGCCGGTCAGCAGATGCATCAGTTCCGGCTGCGCCTCGATCCACGAGCGGAACATGTTGCTGAGCGCGGATTCCTGATCCGGCCGCCCGCCGGGGTCCTGCAAATAAGTGCTCACCAGCTCTTCAAAATCGTGGCGCGAGGGAGGGTCCGGCGGCAGCGCATCGACGAGGCGATCATGAGGCGAGAGGGTGGTGACCCCATGGCTCTCTGACCAGCTCGCACGCGTGTCGAAGTTGACAGGCTGCAAAATGGCGGCGAGCACGCGCAGCGAATCGATCTGCGGCGTCCCGGCGAGCGCGCGCAGGCTGGCGTACTCCTGAGAGATCTGCGTGACGCCGAGCTCTTCGATGCGCAGTGACTCCACCCAGAGCCGGCGGTACATGTCGTCGACATTATCGACCGAGCGCGGCGACCACAGCCGCTCGGCGATCGCCGCCGTCCGCGGCCAGATACGCGCATCGATCACCTGCGGATCGATGTATTCGCTCCACATGCAGGCTTCGCCTCCCAGGATGAGCGACGCTTGTTCCGGAGTCAGATCGCTGTTCGCAGGCACGGGATCGACGCGGTAGTGATCGGCCGCCGAATCCATGTGATCGAGGTAATAGCCGGCCGACAGAATGCCCTGGTACCCCTGCTTCGCCCCGGCGGACAGCGAGTCGAATCCGCGCCACGACTGCACGACGATATCTTTGGGCAGTTCCGGTGTGAGAATTTCGTCCCAGCCAATCATCTTCTTGCCGTGTTTTTTGAGAATCGGCAGCAGTTGCTGGTTGAAATACGCCTGCAGCGCCGCGGTGTCCTTCAGGTTATGCGCCTGCATGAACTTCTGAATCTCAGGGTTCTGCTTCCACTCCCTGCCGTTGTTCTCATCGCCGCCGATGTGCAGGTAGGGATCGGGGAAAATCGTGGCCATCTCTCCGATGAATTTGTCGAGAAATCTGTACGTGCTCTTCTTCGTCGGGTCCATCGTCGCGTTGTAATCCGCAAACGCGTGGCCCGCCGTGAACGGCCCGGGAGCGCTGGCCAGCTCGGGATAGCCGGCCATCCAGGAAGTGCTGTGCGCCGGCATATCGAATTCGGGAACCACGCGGATGCCGAGACCCCGGGCATACGCAACGATCTCGCGAGCCTGGTCCTGCGTGTAGTAGAGGCCATCCGAGCCTTCCCCGGTCAGCTTCGGGAAGATCTTGCTCTCCATGCGGAAGCCCTGGTCGTCGCTCAGGTGCCAGTGAAAGACATTCATCTTGACGGCGGCCATCGCGTCAAGCGTGCGCTCAATCGCGCCCACCGGCTCAAAGTGGCGGGAGCAATCGATCATGAGGCCGCGCCAGCGGAAGCGCGGCGAATCCTGGATGGAGACTGCGGGCAGCCAAAATCCCTGCTGGTCCGACTGCACGAGTTGCAGCAGCGTTTCGAGCCCGCGCATCGCGCCGACGTCGGTGGCGGCGTGGAGATGCGCGTTCTGCGGCGTGACTTGGAGCGAGTACGATTCGTCCTCATCGACACTCTGAATGGCTTCGCCCGCGCCGTCGACAGAAATGATCAGCACGCCCGTGGTGCCCGCCGGCGCGTTCTGAATCATGACGGCGGTTTGAAAGGTGAGCCGGTGCATCGCCCACGCGATGGCGTTGTCGAGACGGTCGTCGTGAAACTTGTCCGCGCTGACGGAAAAGCCGGGCGTGATCGCCAGCCGTCCGGCCCCGACGCTGAGCTGCGCCGGCTCCGGCATCAGCGTATTCACAAATCCCGTTTCCGCCGGCGGAGCCGTCTGCAATGCTGCCGCGCCACTGACCATGGTTGCCGCCATCATCACCAATCCCACTGCCTTTGCTAATCCGTTCACGTATCCCTCTGCCTCTCTTCGTGGTCCGCGAACCAGATTACGCAAAGGGACGGCATGACGCCAGCGGCTGAGAAGCTCGGCCTGCAGTTCGAACGGCGGGAAGGCGCGATCTGCTATTTGATTTTTCGTGACAGGAGTCAGGATCTGCATGAGAATTCCTCTCTGTTTATTGATCGCTGCGGCAGCTCTCGCTGCCTCGCCTGTACTGGCGCAGACCGCCGCGGCGTGGCCGCAGCCCGATCAGGCGACCAAAGATCTGGCACTCGGGATATATCGCCAGCTCATCGACATCAACACGACCGACTCCGTGGGCAGCGTCACGGCAGCATCGAAGGCCATGCAGGAGCGATTTCTCGCGGCGGGATGGCCCTCTGCGGATCTCTTTCTTGGTGGTCCTAACGACCGCAAAGAGAACCTCGTCGTGCGGTATCGGGGGACGGGCGCGCATTCTCCGATTCTCTTCATCGGGCATCTCGATGTAGTGGAGGCCCGGCGCGAGGACTGGAGCACCGATCCTTTTCAGTTCCTCGAGAAAGGCGGCTACTACTACGGACGCGGCACGCAGGATATGAAGGACGGCGACGCGATGCTGGTGACGACGTTTCTGCGTCTGCGCAAGGAGGGCTTCCAGCCAGACCGCGACCTGATTCTCGCCCTCACCGCCGATGAGGAGGGAGGGAAATCGAACGGGGCCGAGTGGCTGCTGAAGAACCATCCCGAGCTGATGAAAGCCGCGTATGCGTTCAATCCCGACGGCGGGGGCGTGGAATTGAATCACGGCAAACCCGTGATCGCCGAAGTGGACGCCACCGAGAAGCTGTATGCGGACTTGAACGAAGCCGCTGCGGCGGCGGACGCTTACGCGTGTTCCTGAACCGACAGTGAGGGCTGCCGATTAGCTTGGGTGGCAGGAAGGAGGTCCTTTCTGTGACCCATTTACGTCAGCTCATGATTGAGGAGTTGCGGCGCCGCAACTTCGCCGAGTCAACCATTCGCGCCTATGTCCACAGCGTCGAACACTTCAGCCGGTACTTCCATCGCCGTCCCGATCAGTTGGGCCCTGAGCACATTCGCCAATACCAGGCGATGCTGTTCAGCAAGTTGAAGTACAGCCCGAACACCGTAACCTCACGGCTGGGTGCACTGCGGTTCTTCTATATCAAGGTGCTCAAGCGGAACTGGAGCATTGCCGAGACGCCCTACCCGAGGAAGGTCATCCACCTGCCGGAAATCCTTAGCCCGGAAGAAGTGGCGCGTCTTATTGATGCCTCCCGAACGCCCTTTCAGCGCGCCGTGCTGATGACGCTCTACGCCACCGGAGCCCGCAGGGCGGAAGTGGCGACGCTGAAGGTCAGCAACATCGACAGCCGGCGCATGGTTGTCCATATCCAAGGCGGAAAAGGACGTAAGGACCGCGACGTCATGCTCAGCCCCAGGCTGCTCGATGCCTTGCGCGAGTACTGGCGCTCCAGACGGCCGCAAGTCTACCTGTTCCCGAGCAGCAGCGGCCATCGTGGCGTGGACCAGCCTATCTCCGACAAGACGATCTGGAACGTGTGCAGGGCCGCGGCTCGGCGCGCCGGTCTCGCATACAAGAACATTCATCCGCACACATTGAGGCACTGCTTCGCCACGCATCTACTTGAGGCTGGTGCAGATTTGCGGACCATCCAGATGCTGCTCGGCCATCGTGACCTCGAAGAGACGACCATCTATCTGCACCTGTCGAGCAAGCATCTCAGCGCGACGGCCAGTCCCCTGGATGCACTCACCATCAACGGTTCGGGAGGACGCGCGCACGACGCATGAACCGACCACCTCTGGAGGTGGCCGACATCATCCGCTGTGCAGGAGAGTCCTTCCTGGAAAAGAGCAAGCGCTGGATCACCTGGCAGCACCGCAAGGTCCTGCTGGCTATCCTGCGCTGCCGTACGGCTGTGCTCGGTGGTCACCGCGATCGCTGCTCAGACTGCGGCCACGTCGCCATCTCATATAACTCGTGTGGCAATCGACATTGTCCGAGGTGCCAGGGCAACGCTCGCCTGCGATGGCTCGCGGCGCGAGAAGGGGAACTCCTGCCTACGCGCTACGTGCACGCCGTCTTCACTCTGCCACGTGAACTGGCGCCAGTGGCCCTGCAGAACAAGAAGGTGATCTTCAACCTGCTGTTTCGCGCCAGTGCGGAGACGCTGCTCGAGGTGGCCCGCGACCCTCGTCATCTGGGCGCGGAGGTCGGCTTCTTCAGCGTCCTGCACACGTGGAATCAACGATTGCAGTTTCACCCGCATGTTCACTGTGTCTTGGCTGCAGGCGGAATGTCGCCGGACCACACCCAATGGATCGGTTCTCCTCGCCGCTTCTTCCTTCCGATTAAGGTGCTCAGCCGCGTATTCCGTGGCAAGTTCGTCGCCGGGCTCAAGGCCGCCTTTCATGCCGGCACACTTCAGTTCCACGGCAGTCTGCTGCATCTGGCCGAACCGCGCGCCTCTGCATCATGGCTGCGAACCCTGTTCCGACAAGACTGGGTCGTCTACGCCAAGCGTCCATTCGGCGGCCCCCAACACGCATTGCGGTATCTGGGCGCCTATACCCATCGTGTTGCCATCTCCAACCACCGACTCGTTTCTCTGGAAGACGGCAACATCACCTTCCGCTGGCGCGACTCGGCCCACGGCAACAAAAAGAAGCTGATGACGCTGCCAGTCGATGAGTTCCTGCGGCGCTTTCTGCTGCATCTGCTCCCCCGCGGCTTCGTACGCATCCGCCACTTCGGCTTCCTCGCTAATCGCCGCCGCGCCAGTCTGCTGCCCATCTGCTTCCAACTATTAAGTCATGCAACCAAACAAGCGCCGCCAGCAGAGGCCGTCTCCCCAACTAGACACAGTTCCACCTGGAGTTGCCCGCGTTGCGGCGGAACCATGCGCATCGTAGAACGAATCTCCGCGGCTGAACTGCTGCTCCGTTCTCCCCCGCAGAATCTCTGCCGTGCAGCATGAATCCGTTCTCTCCATTTCGACCCCTCAGCGTTCATCGGTGCGCACAGGGAAGTCCCGTCTCATTTCGGCCTGCAACGACTTCCTGCCGCCGTCATCGCTGCCCGTTCCGCCCTGCAAGATCCTGCTTAGGTCCATCATCAACGCCGAACTGCTCGAATCACGATCCAGAGAGAGCCGATGCCGCGATCACCGGCGTTCATCGACGCATTCAAATTACATAAGCGTCCGTCGCCGCAACGGCTTCCTTCAAGTCGCTGTATCTGAAGTGCCCACCACCCATTATCCCGGCGCCATCGGTGTGCCACGTGGGCACTTCAGATACAGACCAAAGACTTGTTGGACAAATGCGCGGCGTAGTGCCTGTTCATCTCGAAACCCTGTGATGCGGGCGATCTTGCTTAGCGACGTACTACGGTCTTCGAGATGTTGCATCGCGACTTCAACGCGAAGCGATTGAACCCAGCGAGCGGGAGTCGTCTTGAACTGGGCTTTGAATTGGCGCATGAAGGTTCGTGGGCTCATTGCCGCGGCGTCCGCCAGATGTTCTACTTCTAGTTCTCGACTCAGGTGCGCTCTGACCCAGACAGGGAGGTCGCGCATTCGCGCGTCCTCTATACCCCCCTGCTGTGCCAACAAAGAACTGTATTGGTTTTGCCCCCCAGGACGCGTCAGGAATAGCACCATCGTGCGGGCGATCGCAACGGCAGCTGCATGCCCCAGATCTTCCTCGACGAGCGCGAGAGAGAGATCAATACCCGCGGTCACGCCGGCAGTGGTATAGAACTTGCCCTCTTTGATGAAGATGGGGTCACGTTCCACCTTGAGTTGCTTATGGCGGCTCTGGAGAGCATCGCAGTATTGCCAATGCGTCGCCACCCGGCATCCATCGAGCAACCCAGCACCGGCAAGGATAAACGCCCCGGTACAAGTGGATGCAACGCGCCGAGTGCGCGTAGCGCGCTCACACAACCATTTCGTCACTTCCGGTGACTGAGGGGGAACGGCCCCTATTCCTCCACTCACAATAAGGGTATCGATTGGTCCTACATAGTCAGAGTACTTACAGGTATTGCCGATAGCCATCCCGCCTTCAGTCCTAACTGCACCGTCTGATCGCGTGGAGAGGATTTGGATTGAATAGTAGCGCTCTCCCTTGGCTGTAGCACGCTCGAAAACTGACACGGGGCCCGTCAGATCGAGGATCTCGAAGGGTGACGGTACGAGAAAAGCGATCACGGGACGACGACGTTCCATGGTGCCTCCAGTCCGGCTAGATTTTAGACTCGCTTTCGAAGGGTTGCCCTTGATTTCCTACTCGATCACGGTCCAACTCACCGAAGCGTTCGCGGTATTCTTTTGGCGTCACTCCAATCTGTTGGAGAAATGCTCGGCGCAGGCCCTGTTCATCTCGAAAGCCGGTGTCACGTGCGATCTTGCTTAAAGACGTATTGCGGTCTTCAAGCTGTTGCATTGCGGCTTCAACGCGAAGCGATTGCACCCAGCGAGCGGGAGTTGTATCGAACTGAGTTTTGAATTGTCGCATGAACGTCCGCGAGCTCATCGCAGCGGCATCCGCAAGGTCTTCAACATCCAGTTTTCTGTGCAAATGCGCTTTGACCCAGACAGGAAGGTCACGCATTCGCGCGTTCTCTATGCCCTCTTGTTGGGCCAACACCGTGCTGTATTGGGATTGTCCTCCTGGGCGTCTCAGAAAGAGCACCAATATTCGCGCAATTTCAGCAGCAACCGCGTGCCCCAGGTCTTCCTCGACAAGCGCAAGAGATAGATCAATGCCCGCGGTCACGCCCGCGGTGGTGTAGAACTTGTCCTGTTTAATGAAGATGGGATCACGTTCCACCTTGAGATCCTTATAGCGACTCTGGAGAATATCGCACCAGAGCCAATGCGTAGCAACGCGGCGCCCATCGAGCAGCCCTGCACTGGCAAGGAGAAACGCCCCCGTACAAATCGATGCGATGCGCCGAACGTAAGGAGCGCGCTCTCGCAACCACTTCGCGAGTTCCGGTGACTGCGGAGCGACAGCTCCGTCGCCTCCAATCGCGATAAGCGTATCGATTGTTCCCGTATAGTCAGAGTATTTAAGGGCGTTGCCGATGGTCATTCCACCGGCGGTCTCCACAGTGCCGCTCGATTGGGTGGACAAGACTTGGACTGAGTAATGGCGTTCTCCATTCGTCGTAGCACGCTCGAAAACTGACACCGGACCTGTCAGATCGAGGATTTCGAACGGAGACGGTACCAGAAAAGCGATCACGGGATGTGGGCGGCCCGCCATACCGTCAGTATCGCACGTAGCAATCTATGCGACCGCGGCTGTTCGCCCTGAGGCAGGCTTCCCAATGCTGTGATTCAGGCGCTGGATCTGTGTACCGGGCGCAACATCGTCGCGCCCGGATACCGTTTAAGTGAAGGAGACTCTCCCATATTAATGCGTGGGCTGGTTTGGCGATTGCCAACCGCCCCCGAATGAGCGAAATACCTCAACTGCAGCTCGATCTGTATCAGCTCGATTGGAGGCCAATTGATCCTCTGCCGTCAGCAGTTGGCGATCCGCATCGAGTACATCAGTTAGGGTGATTGACCCCGCCCGATACGCGTCTTGCGAGAGGTCGCGGGCGCGCGCCAACGACTCCACCTCTGCTTTAACCTCGACGCTATAAGCCTCAGTCTCGGTGAGGGATGCCAAGGCGTCTTCAACATCCTCAGTGGCTTTCAATACAGTTTGCCGATAGTCCGCCAGGGCCTCTGCATTGATCCCGCGAGCTTGCTTGACCTCCGCATTAACCCGCCCGAAGTCAAAAAGCCGCCACCTCAAACCAGCGACAGCAGCAGGCTGGAAAGCACCCGAAGTGAACAGACTGCCTGAGTTTAGGCTGTCGAAGCCGAGTACGCCGGCTAGGGAAATCTTCGGGTAATACTCGGCGAGGGCGACTCCGATTCGCTCGTTCGAAGCCGCGAGGCGCCGCTCAGCTGCGATGATGTCTGGCCGCCGACGCAGGACATCGGTCGGTTCTTGACTCGCGATGCTGGGAATAGAGGGTACAGGCGCTACTGTTCTGAGTTCGTGTGCGTAAGTGCCCGGCTGTGCACCCATAAGAACATCCAAACGATTTAGCTGCTTCTCAAGGGCAAGCTGGAGTGGAGGAAGTGTGGAGCGGGCAAGCCGCAAGAGGGCTTGCGCTTGTGCGATTTCACGTTTCGTGGCGGCGCCAGCATCGTAGCGGTTCTCGACCAGTTTCAACAGTTGTTCATCCGTTTCGATCTGGTTTGTCGCGATCACGACTCGAGCCTGATAGCCCCGGATTTGGAAATACGCGTCGGCAGCATCGGCAACGACGATAATACGGGTACCGATCTGATTCGCCTCAGCAGCTTGCACTTCATCTCGCGCAGCCGCTGCGTTGTGACGAATTCCGCCTGCCACATCGAGCTCCCAGCTTGCGGCCGGTCCGACTATGTATTCGTGAATGTTCCTTCTAAAGCCTGGGGCGTCACGCGAAATCGTGCCCAGATTTCCCTCTAGACTCTGGTGCGCGGCAATCGCGGAAGCGTCGAGTTCACCTGTCGGATATAGCCTCGCGCCAGCACCGGCGGCTACAGCTCGTGCCTGATCAACGCGTTCCAGCGATGCTGCCAGGTCTAAGTTCTGACGCAGGGCCCGTTGCACGATCGTTACCAGCACTGGATCATGAAATCCCGCCCACCACTCATCGAGCGATGGAGCGGGTGTGCCCGCCGAGTTCGAAACCTCCAGCTTATTGTGAAATGGGGCGAGCGCCGATCCGGGCGGAGGAGGTGCGTGATACTTCGGACCAACGGAGCATCCCTGGAGGAACATGCTGAGCAGCAAGATGCTCAGACACGCTGAAGTAGTTGTCAGAGCAGACGCGCGGGTCGTGCGCTTCGTCCCGACCTTTGCTTTGCGCACGAGCGCGTAGAACGCCGGCGTGAACAGCAGCCCGAATATGGTTACGCCGAGCATCCCGAAGAACACTGTGGTTCCAAGTGATTGCCGCATCTCTGCGCCAGCGCCATGTGCGACCGCGAGCGGCCCGACACCCGCGATGAACGCGAGGGACGTCATCAGGATTGGGCGAAGACGTACATGCGCGGAGTGAACGGCGGCTTCTCGCGCATCTACGCCTTCATGGTCTTGCCGCTGTTTGGCAAACTCGACAATCAGGATGGCGTTCTTAGCGGCTAAGCCAAGTAACACGACGAAACCAATCTGCGCGAGTATGTCAATCGGCATTGTTCGGATACTTAGACCCGTCGTTGCCGCGAGCAAACACATCGGTACGATCAATACGATCGCCAGAGGAATCTTCCAGCTTTCGTACTGCGCAGCGAGCACTAGGAAGACGAAGAGAGCAGAGGCACCGAAGATCACACCCGTCGGAATGCCTTTCTTCGCCTGCTGGTACGCAAGATCCGTCCACTCGAAACTAATTCCGGGTGGAAGGTTTTCCTTCGCGAGCTCCTCTATGCGTTTGAGCGCCACTCCCGAGGAGACACC
>JBARMS010000112.1:0-5750 GCA_049802575.1 Acidobacteriaceae bacterium
GCCCCGCAGCCACTGCGTCACTTCATCCGCCAGCGCCGCAATGTAGGCGCGCCCAATCGCCGCCGTGTCCGCCGGCAGCGCCGCCGCCGCGTCCAGCGGCGAGCGCGGCGTAAAAAACCGCGTGTACACCGGGTCCGGATCGGGGCACCCGATCAGCTGAATCTCCACCACATGGTGCGCCGGCACCATGCGCGTGTAGCTGGGGTGGAATTGGTCGGCGAATCCTTCCGCTTTGAGCCAGTCATAAATCGCGTCAATGCGATGCGCGACGATCAGCGCCGGTCCCTCCTGCCGCTTCGCCAGAAAGTACCGCATCGGCCGGTCGAGCGACCGCGCCATCTTCACCGTCTTGCCCGCGCGCGCGATCAGCGCAAACGACCCATGAATGTGCTCGACAGCCTCCGCCGGCCCTTCCAGCAGAATCCGCCGCGCCTTCTCAATCGGCAAGTTGTCGATCCGGGTGGCCGCAGGATCGGTCAGGTCAACAACGCGCTCGATGTATTGGTGGAGATCCATTGTGCCAATCATAATCGGGACCGGGTGCCACCACGACCATGGGTGCCCCATCCTTGTCGCCGCTTTTGGCGACAGGGTGGGCGACGGCAGCGAGCCCCATCCCCGCCTCTCTATAATTGACCGCGAATCATGACCGGGAAAAAAGGCTCATTCGCCCTTCTGATCGTCCCTCCCTGTGCGCTGGCAGCCGTCTTCGCGCTGACCGCAGCCCGACCCGTGGCCGCCGGCCAACCCCAGCCCGCCGCGGCCAAAACCGCCGCCCGCCTCAACGGCATCGGCGTCGCGCTCATGAACCAGCAGCTCACCGAGAAGGCCGCCGCCAAGCTCGAAGAAGCCCACGCCGCCGATCCCTCCTCCGCGATCCCCATCCTCAACCGCGGCATCGCGCTCCTCTACGAGCAAAAGCTCCCCGAAGCCGAGCAGGCCCTGCGCGAAGCGGCGAAAATCTCGCCCCAGGATCCGCGCCCCTGGTACAACCTCGGCCTCACCGAGATGGACGAGGCCAACCAGAAGGCTGCCATCGACGACATGCGCAAGGTCCTGGCCATCGATCCCAACGACGCCGACGCGCACTACTTCGTCGGCTCACTCGACCTCAGCCTCGGCAATTTCCCCGAAGCCATCACGGAGTTCGAAGCAGCGCTCAAGCTCAACCCGCTCCACTGCTCGGCAGAATTCGGCCTGGCCCGCGCCCTCCAGCGCACCGGCAAGACGGAGGAAGCCCACGTCCACCTCGCCGCCTTCCAGCATTTGACCCAGGCGAAGATCGCCTCCCCCCTCAGCGTCGGCTACGGCGAGCGCGGCCGCTACTCCACGATGGAAGAAATGCCCGTCCCCGCCGAACCCGTCGCGCCCATGATCCCCGTGCAGTTCGTCTCGCAAACCGTGAAGCGCTTCGCGCCCTCGCACGTCGAGATGGGCGCACCTCCGGCCTCCGCGGGGCCGCTCGCCGGCGGCGGAGCCTGCATCCTCGATGTCTTCGCCCCCGGCTCCCAGGACCTTGTCGTGATGACCGCCGGCCAGACCGCCGGCGGACGCGCCATCCAGGTCTACAAGAACCTCCACGACGGCTCGTTCGAGCAGGTTCCCGCGACCCAAACCGGCCTCGACGCGCAGGGCGATGGCGTGGCGTGCGCTGTCGGCGACTTCGACAACGACGGCTTGCCGGACCTCGCCGTCTCCCTCAGTGGCCGCGTCATCCTCTTCCGCAACCTCGGCAACGGCAAGTTTGAAGACGTGACCTCGAAGGTCGGCATCGAGCAGCGTAACAAGCCTGCCGGTCTCACCTTCGTCGACTTCGACCACGACGGCGACCTCGATCTCTTCATCACCGGCGCTCCTTCCGAGGACGGCAAATCCGGCCCGAACGTGATGTGGCGCAACAACGGCAACTCCACCTTCACCGAGTGGACCGGTCCAACCGGCCTCGCCGGATCGGGCGCCACAACGCAAGCCGTCCTCTCCGACATCAACAACGACCGCGCGGTGGACCTGGTTGTCACTGGTTCGCAGGGAAGCCCAACCGCTTATCTGAACCAGCGGGAAGGCGCGTTCAAGCCCCTGTCCCTGTACGCAGACGCCGCCTTGCCCCCCACCCGCGGCGTGGCGATCCTCGACTTCAACAAAGACGGCTGGATGGACGTGGCCGTCACGCACGCCGGCGCGCCCGGCCTCACCCTCTGGCGCAACGTCGACGGCAAACATTTCGAGCGCGTCCCTCTGCCCCTCCCACCGGGAGTGACCGGCGCGCGCGGCCTCACCCCCATCGACGTCGACAACGATGGCTGGATCGACCTCGCCGCAATCCTGGAAATCGGCAACAAAACCGAGCTCCACGTCTTCCGCAACCTCGGAGCAAGCTCGAAAAACCAAGGTTTTAGCGACGTCACCACCGCCCTCGGCCTCGACAAAATCTCCTTCCAGAATGCGCGCTCCGTCATTGCCGCCGACGTCGACGGCGACGGCGCAGCCGACCTCATCGTCACCCAGGCCGACGCCCCACCCGTGGTCCTGCGCAACGTAGGCGGCAGCAGGAATCACTCCCTGCGCATCGCGCTCACCGGCCTCGCAGACAACAAGACCGCCATCGGCGCCAAGGTGGAAGTCTTCTCCAACGGCGTATGGCAGAAGTTCGAAGTCGCCGGCGGCAGCGGCTATCTCAGCCAGGGTTCAACCGAGATCGTCGCCGGCCTCGGCCAAACTTCAACCGTCGACGTCGTCCGCCTCCTCTGGCCCACCGGCGTTCCGCAGGACGAGATCAACATCGACGCCGCGAAAGAGCCGCACGGCGAGCTGGCCCTCAAAGAACTCGATCGCCGCGGCAGCTCGTGTCCCACGCTCTTCGCCTGGGACGGCCACAAATATCAGTTCGTCTCCGACGTCATCGGCGCCGCCGTCATCGGCCACTGGGTCTCGCCCACTGCGACCAACCAAAACGATCCCGACGAGTGGATCAAGGTCGACGGCAACCAGCTCCAGCCGCAGAACGGCCTGCTCAGCCTCCGCTTCGGTGAGCCCATGGAGGAGGTCAACTACATCGATCAGCTCCGCCTCGTCGCCGTCGATCACCCCTTCGGCGTACAGGTCTATCCCGACGAGCGCTTCCTCAGCGAGCGTCCCTTCGCGTCCGGCAAAACCATCGCCGTCTCCGCCCCGCGTCCCATCGCCGCCGCGTGGGACGATCACGGCCGCGACGTTTCCGCGCTCCTCGCCGCAAAGGACCACCGCTACGTCCGCGACTTCACCAACCTCACTTACGCCGGGTTCGCGAACATGCACGCCCTCACCCTCGACCTCGGCGCCTGGTCGCCCAGCCATCCGCTGCGCCTCCTCCTCGATGGCTATATCGAGTACTTCAGCGCCAGCTCCATGTACGCCGCCTGGCAAGCCGGTCTCCAGCCCATCCCGCCGCGCGTCGACGCCCAGCTGCCCAACGGCTCCTGGAAGCGCGTCATCGACGACATGGGTTTCCCCGCCGGCCTGCCGCGCACCATCGTCGTCGATCTCACCGGCAAGTTGCCCCCCGGCACCCGCAAAATCCGCATCACCACCAATCTCCAGATCTACTGGGACCAGGCGCGCGTCGACAACGCCCCCGACGCCGCTGCTCAGATCCGCCAGACGGAAGCCCCGCTCGCCCTGGCGCATCTCGCCTTCCGCGGCTACCCGCAGCAAATCCAAGGCAAAACCCCCGGCGACCTCACCTACGACTACCGCCGCATCAGCGCCACCGGCCCCTTCCTCTGGGCGCGCGGCGTCTACACCCGCTACGGCGACGTCACCCCGCTCCTCACCCACGCGGACAACCGCTACGTCATCTTCGGCACCGGCGAAGAGATCGATGCCGAGTTCAGCGCCGGCGCGCTCCCGCCGCTGCCGCCCGGCTGGACCCGCGACTACTTCTTCTACGCCAACGGCTTCGTCAAAGACATGGATTACTGGGAAGCCTCGCCCTTCACCGTCGGCCCCATGCCCTTCCACGCCATGAGCACCTACCCTTACCCATCCGCCGAGCACTATCCACGCGGCCCCGCGTCCGACGCCTACTGGCTCCAGTGGAACACCCGCTACGAATCGGGCAACCGCGACCAATTGTGGGACTTCCACTACCAACCATCCAACGAGAAACCGCTGCAGTAACAATGGGGGGACCCCACAAATCCGGGTGCCCCATTCAAGCCTTCTGTTGGCTTGAGTGGGGTAGTCCTGGAATTCCACAAATCCGGGCACCCCATCCTTGTCACCCGCTTTTGGGCGACAGGGTGGGGAACGCCAGTTGTCCCCACCCCCCCGCCTCAATTAACGTGACCAAAAGGAAAAACCATGGACTCCCTCCACTACGTCTTCTACTTCGCCGCGCCCCCCGAAAAAGTCTGGGAAGGCTTCGTCTCCCCGGAAACCAACCGCATCATCTTCATGGGCGCCGAGCTCGACATCGAGCCCCGCCCCGGCGGCAAGATGAACTACGTCGGCCCCGGCCCCGATGGCCAGCCGATGGTCTACGTGCGCTGCCAAATCCAGGAGATCGAGCCCCCGCGCCGCTTGCGCTACACCTTCGCCATGGGCCCGTCGCCCATCACCTCCGCCGTGACCCTCGAGCTGACGCCCGAATCCGAAGCCACGAAGGTGGCCATCACCCACGACGGCTGGGACTCCGCCGACGCGAAGACCCACGCCGAATGCACCGACGGCTGGCCCCGCATCCTCTCCCGCCTCAAGACGCTCCTCGAAACGGGCAAGACCTTCAAACCGCACTAAGTGAGTGTCATCCCGAAGCGCAGCGAGGGATCCGTGGTTGCTTCGAATTGCGGGGTCTTCGAGTGATACCCAGCTTGCCGGGTGCCCCAGTCTCCCTGACTCTGGCAGACAGGGGATTCCACCAGGCTTTCGGCCTCACCTCTTCGATGAACTCCGGAAGGATCACTACCGCACTGGCTAACTGGCTGACTGGCCGACTCGCTCCCTTACCCCCGATAGCTCCGCTGGTAAGTCTGCGTAATCCGGTCGTGCCACCCCAGCGCGTTCTCGTCAAACAGCGCCCACAGGAAGCCGAGTCCCAGCGCCAGCCCGGAGAGCAACAGGAAGACGATCCGCACCCGCATCGCGCGCCGCGTCGGGTTCTCGTCGTCAAACGTGCACAGCGCGATGCGCGCATACCGCATGCCCGGCGTCGCCGCCGACAGCGAGAAAAAGACAATCTGGTACAGCACGCCCATCGCCAGCAGCGCCATCCCCGCCCCGGCCAGCGCCGCCCGTCCCGCTGGCGGATGCGTCGTGCACGCGGCGAAGACCAGAACGAAGATGAGGAACGCGGTCAGCGTCAGCGCCACGTCGACCACACCCGCCATCACCCGGTCTCCCAGCGGAGCCACGTGAAGGGATGCTGCGCCGAACAGCGCCGGATGGGTGGCGGTTTGCGGCTCGCGCACAGGTTCCTCGCTTTCCAGGTAGATTGATTGCCATTCTGGCACCGATTCTCGGGTTTGTCTGCCCAAAATCGGCGCTGCCTCCCGGCTCCCCGCAGCCTCTCTCATGCCTTCGCGCTCCCGATCCACGGCGCGCGTCGTGCCTTCCACCGATCGATGACTCGCGTCCATGGGGGCGGCAGCGGGAACGCCCCGGCTCCCCGCGGCGGCAGCCCGGCTCTCGCCTCCGGCTTCGTCGCGCAGCGGTCCTTCCGCCAGCCGTGGCCGCGCTTTCCTGGGCGCAATCAGTTCCCGCGGGAATTCCAGCAC
>JBARMS010000113.1:0-6791 GCA_049802575.1 Acidobacteriaceae bacterium
GCGACTATCCAGCAGTGATGGAAGTGCGGCTCGACAACGTGAAGGGCAAGCCGGCGAACACCAGCCTCTCGCTCTACAGCAACAACTACTACAAGGTGGATTACCGCGCCGGGAATTACACGCCGCAGGACGAGGTGCATCCCTGCCAGGATTTGGAAGGCATGAAGGCGGAGGTGGAGTACTTCAAAACGGCGGACGCCACGGTCGACGGGCAGATTGTGGCCATCATGATGATGAAGTAGGGGTGGCGCCGCGGCAGCCGCGCACTTATGGCGATTTGTCAGGCAATTTTGTAGGCGTAGGCGTCGTCGATGAACCGCCCGCCCCACGCTTGTCCGCCGAGGCGCATGCCAAGAACGGAGCGTGCTTTTCCAAACACCTTTCGCAGGTCGCGAACAAAGGGATCTGTGGTCTTCATAATGAAAATTGATGGCGTATCCCAGACCGTGAGGCCAGATTGTTTCAGTAGGCGATTTACGCGGAGATATGCATCTCCCAAATTCAGTGCATCAAGCTTTCTCGACGCGAGGACCAGGCGCCAATCCTCATATTCAGGAAAACGCACCCACAGTGCAGCGGCCACTGGAATCCCGTTTTTCTCGAGCGCAGACACGATCTCTTCGGCCTTTTTCAAGTCGACGCTCACCATACTTGTTTTATCCATGGGATCAGTCCGTGCTCGGATTCAATTATTGCATCGAGGAACGCCTTGCAGGTCGCTTTATCTGTGGTTCTATAACGGCTTTCTTCTGACCATAGCGTGCTGAGATCCCAATTCCTGCGGAAAGTCTCGTCGTTATTGGAGCGTTCAATTCGCGCCTCGTCCAGCTTCGCAATGGATGCGAGTTTCTTGAAATCGTGCGTGTAGGAGTCCAAGGCGATCTTCTTGTCGGGGAACTGATGGCGCTTCGTTTGCTTCGCGATGCAGGCTTTCAGAGCAAGTTCCACCTCGTATCCGCCGAGGTAATAGGCTCCGCTGAACTCCTTCGCACGATAGAGAGCTTGTGCTTACCTCAGGCGGAGCTCTGTCAAATTCTGCAGATCTTTTCGATTCACTTAAGCGATTCTACGGCCCCCGTTCGAGGTGTTTCCAGCGAAAACCCCGCGATGCCGCGCCAACCTTAAATCACGAAAACGTCCGCTTGTCGCCTCAAGCGCGGCTCAGGTACGCGCCTTCCGCAGTGTCGACGCGGATTTTCTCGCCCTCGTTGATGAACGGGGGCACCTGGACGACCAAGCCGGTTTCGGTCTTGGCGGGTTTGGTGACCGAGGAGGCGGTTGCGGACTTGAGGCCAGGCTCGGTTTCGACGACGGTGAGCTCGACGGTTTGCGGGAGCTCGATGCCGACGGCGACTCCATCGTGGAAGGAGACGTGGATCTGCAGGTTCGGGATGAGGTACTCGACGGCATCGCCCAGCGTGTCGCGCTTGAGGTGGGTCTGCTCGTAGTTTTCGGTGTTCATGAAGTAGTAGTCGTCGCCGTCGTTGTAGAGAAACTCCATGGGGATTTCGTCGACGATGACGCGCTCGATGGGATCGGGCGAGCGGAAACGCTCCACGAACATAGCGCCGGTGCGGATGTTGCGCAGCTTGGCCTGGATGAAGGCGCGCAGGTTGCCGGGGGTGCGGTGCTCCACGGAGAAGACCAGGTGGAGATCGTTATTGTGTTTGATGATCATGCCCGGACGCATTTGGGTGGCGGGAATCGCCATACGGGAAAAGCTCCTTGCGGAAATTGGGTGCGGAATGAGCGGCTGATGCGAGCCGCGCAGGGCGGACCGGCTGGCCCGCGCAAGACAAACTCCGGCAGCTTTGATTTTATCCCAGGCTTCCGGGGTGGGCTCCTGATCAGCCTCCGAACATCCGCTTGAAGAAATGTCCGATGTGACCGAAGAATCCCGTCGGCTTCGGCTTAGCGGGAGGAGGCGGCGGAGCCTGGGCGACGTGAATCGCGGAAGTGGGCACGGGCATCGGCGCATTCGCCGGGGCTGTCTCAGCCGGCGGCGCGGGCGGCAGCTCCGGATGGCTGGCGTCATACGCGAGCGGCGCGGTCACCTCGATGTGCGGCTGGCCGGCTGGCGTTGCTGGCGCGTTGGCCGGCGACGGAGGGGGCTTCAACCCTTCACTCTCTGCCAGCGGAAAGGGATTCTGCGCGGCGGTTTCCCCCTGCTTCTCCGGCGGTTTCTCTGCCACCGCCTCGCCCGGCTTGGCCACTGTCCCGCCGGTCGCTCCTGCGGCGGCCACGCTCGTTGGATGGGCAGGCGGACAGCCGCAGGGCTCCTGCTCGTTGTCGACCACCTCGCTCAGGCTGCCGTGCTCGAAGAGGACGCGCTGGTTGGGCTGCACGCGATAGGCACCCTCGCCGAAGAGGCTGCTGGCGAGCACGTAGGGCGCATGGTCGCCGTGGTTGTCGATGCAGGTGTCGCCGTTGCCCGCTACGCGAATGCTCAGATTGGCCGCTCCGGGCGGCGAGATGAGAATGCGGAGGTCCGGCGTCAGCAGCACGTCGGAATATTGGCCGGCCGTATAGTGGGCCTCGAGCGCGCCGCGGTCGAGCGCGATCATGAGCGGGCCGCCTGGCCGCGAGCCGGAGACGGAGGTATCCGTGGTGAGGTGGATTTTCGTCGACGCGCAGAGCTTCAGGTCTCCGCCTCGGGTCAGGGCCACGTCCGCGGACTGGTCGCCCGCCGTGATGGTGCCGTCGTTGCCGATGCTGGCGCGGCCGTTCGCGACGGTGAGTGATCCCGAAACCGACACGCCCTGCACGCTGACCGTGGCAATCGAACCCGGCACTGTCTTGCTCTCGGAAGACGCGGGATCCGCAGACTTCTTCGCCGCTGGCGAAGAAGCCGCTGGCTGGCTCCCCGGCAATTCGTCCGGCGGCAGCGGGATCAACTGCGCCGCCATTCCCGGCCTCGCGCAACAGAGCGCCGCCAATGCCATCAATGCGAGACGCAACGTCACAACTCCAGAAAATTTTGGATCAGGCGCTTGCCGTCGTCGGTCAGCACGCTCTCCGGATGGAACTGGACGCCTTCGACGGGAAACCGGCGATGACGCAGGCCCATGATGGTGCCGTCGGCCGTCCGCGCCGAGATTTCGAGGTCCGCCGGCAACCCCTTTTCTTCGACGATGAGCGAGTGGTAGCGGGTGCAGGTCATCGGGGAGGCGATTCCGGCGAAGATGGTCTTGCCGTCGTGGTCCACCTGGCTGGTTTTGCCGTGCATCAGCTTCGGGGCACGGACCACGTTGCCGCCGAAGGCCGCTCCGATGGCCTGGTGGCCGAGGCAGACGCCGAGGATCGGGACCTTGCCGGCCATGGCCCGGATCAGGTCGATGGAGATGCCGGCTACCTGCGGGGTGCAGGGGCCGGGCGACAGAAGGATGCGCTCGGGCCTGAGGGCGGCGACCTGGTCGACGGACAACTCGTCGTTGCGGCGCACTTCGATCTTTGCCCCCAGCTCGCCTATGTACTGGACGAGGTTGAAGGTGAAGGAATCGTAGTTGTCTAAGACGAAAACCATCTCTTTTGAGTGTATCGCCGGGAGGGCGGGCGATGACGAGCGCTGCGCAGCGGTGTTAAACTGACCGCATCCGGAGGTGCTCGCATGAAGCTCTTCCTCTCCGCTCTTCTTCTGGCCGCTGCGACTGCGGCCTTCGCGCAGAATCCTTCTGCCAATCCGAATCAGCAGGCCGCGCAGCGCGCTGATGGCCCGGGAATCATCATCAACGACCTGGTGGCGCACAAAGTGCTGCCTGCCGATCAGAGCGGGTGCCCGCTCTACCTGGAGAGCGCCTACGCCTCGTCGGCTGCAGGTTTGCTCCCTGTGGACGCGCGGGTACACGACGGCGGCACTCTCAGCCTGCACTTCCGTAATCAGAGCGGCAAGGCGATTCGCTCCGCTGCGATCACGGCGCATTTGCGCGTGAAGACCAACATCTACGATCTGGACGCGCACGCGCTCGACCTGCGGCTGACGATCTCCGGCACCACCGGCGTGGATCGGGCCCTGAGCCAGGTGGAGAGCATTGCGCTGCCGCAGCATATTTATCTCTTCGGCGTGGCTCAGGTCACGCTCGATCAGGTCACGTTTGAGGACGGCAGCGTTTGGATGGCGTCGGCTGCGAGCAATACGTGTGCGACGAGCGGCCCCAGCAGCGAGAAGGTTGAGCTGAAGTAGGATGAGCCCGCGCCATTGCCTCTGGGCGGAGCGTGCTTTTCGGTTCGGCAGGGGCGATCGCTAGGCCCGCGCCAGTTCGCCGATGGCGCTTACCAGCGTGTCCAGGTCGGCGGGGCGCGTATAGACGTGGGGCGTGACGCGCACGCAGCTGATGTTCTCCCAGACGATGCCGACGGTGTGAATTTTCCAGCGCTCGAAGAGCGCGCCCGCAACCTGCCCAGGCGTCATGCCGTCGATGCTCACGCCGCCGATGGCGCAGGAGTATTCGGGCCGCAGCGAGGTGTGCAGCCTGACCTTCGGGATGGATTGCACGCGCGTGGCCCAATAATTTTTCAGGTAGAAGATGCGCTCCTGCTTGCGGCGCGATCCGATGCCCTCGTGGAAGTTGATCGCCTCGCCGATGCCCTGCTCCAGCGGAAAGCTGCGCGTGCCGAGGTCCTCGAACTTGCGGATGTCGGCGGAATGCGGATCGCTGGCGCAGGTGAGCGGCCAGACCTTCTCAATGTGGTCTTCGCGGATCCACATCATGCCGGTGCCGATGGGCGCCGACAAAAATTTGTGCAGGCTGGTGCCGAAGTAGTCGCAGCGCAGGTCGGGGATTTTGAAGTCCATGAGGCCGAAGGAGTGGGCGGCGTCGGCGAGGACTTCGATGTTGTGGGCGTGGGCCATGTCGGCGATTTTGGCAACGGGCATGGTCTGGCCGACCCAGTTGATCATGTGGGTGACGTGGATGAGGCGCGTGCGTGGCGTGATGGCCTGTTCGTAGGCGCGCACGATCATGTCGTCGTCTTCGATCGGGAGATCGAAGCTGATCTGCTTGTAGACGATGCCGTCGCGCAGGGCGCGCTGGCGGTAGGCCTCGATCATGTGGGGGTAATCCTGCTTTGTGCCGATGACCTCGTCGCCGGCTTTGAGCGGAATCCCGTAGATGATGGTGTTGAGCGCCTCCGTGGAGTTGCGGTCGATGGCGATTTCGCCGGGCTTGGCGCCGGCCAGCGCGGCCAGCTTTCGGCGCAGCGGCTCGCGTCCCTGATCGAGAATTTGCCACATGTAATAGGACGGGCCTTCGTTGGAGAGCTGGTTGTAGCGCTCCACCGCTTCCCGCACCACGATGGGCGCGGGCGAGACGCCGCCGTTATTCAGGTTGATGATGTCGGGATTGACGGAATAGCCGCGCTGGATGACGCTCCAGTAGTCCTCGTCCTGGGCCGCTTCCGCGGGGGCTCGGCCGGCGATGGCTCGCGCGGCTGCGTCGAATTCCGCGGCGTGCGCCTGATGGAAAAGGCTGTTGGCGGAAAAAGCGCCGGCGAGCATGGCGGTGCGCTTGAGAAAGGCGCGGCGGTCGTGGGGCGTCATGCAGAGCAATGTAGGCCGATTGGGGTGCGCGAATCAACCCACCGGGCTGCGGTCTGTGGGGTGGCCGACGCGCTGTACCCTGCACCCTGCACCCTGTACCCTGTACCCTGATTCTCATGCGCACTTCTCTTCCCGCGCGCGGCGAATTTTTGCGGCTGGCGCGCACGCATACGCTGGTTCCGCTCTACCGCACGCTGACTGCCGATTTGGAGACGCCGGTGTCGGCGTTTCTCCGCGTGGCGGCGCATGAGCCGGAGTGCTTTCTGCTGGAGTCGGTGGAGGGCGGCGAGCGGCTCGGGCGCTACACCTACATCGGGATCCGGCCGAGCCGGCGGATCGTTTCGCACGGGCGGGACATCGAGATCACGGAACACGGCAAGACGCGCACGGTCACCGGCGACGTGTTTGCGCTTCTGCGCGAGGCGCTGGAGGGACACACGCCGGCGCGCGTGGCGGGGCTGCCGCCGTTTACCGCAGGGGCGGTGGGCTTTCTGAGCTACGACGTGGTGCGGCAGATTGAACGCCTGCCGGAGGAGACGATCGACGATCTGGAAATGCCCGACGCCTGCCTGATGTTTTTTGACGAGGTGCTGGCGTTCGATCACGTGAAGAAGGAGATTCTGCTGGTGGTGACGGCCGATGTGCGGCGCCACAAGCCGCAGGCGGCGTACGCCGATGCCCTCAAGCGGCTGGATCGCCTGGAGCGGCGGCTGGCGCAGCCGCTGCCGAAACCGGCGGCACGGAGGGCGGGCGGGAAATTGCGGCCTGCATCGCGGACGAGGAAGGCCGCGTTTTTGAAGGCGGCGGAGCGCGCGAAGGAGTACATCGCGGCCGGCGATATTTTTCAGGTGGTGCTGTCGCAGCGGCTGGATTTCGAGCTGGGCGTCGATCCGTTCTCGGTGTATCGCGCGCTGAGGATCGTCAATCCTTCGCCGTATATGTATTTTTTGCGATTCGGGAGGAAGAAGATGGGGTCGCAGCGGGGTTCGCGCGCACAGAAGGAGGAGACGACGCACATCGTGGGCTCGTCGCCGGAACTGCTGGTGCGCGTGGAGGGCCGGAAAGTGGAATATCGGCCGATTGCGGGAACGCGGCCGCGGGGAGCGAGCGAGGCGGCGGACCTCGAAGCCGAGCGGGAGATGCTGACCGACGAGAAAGAACGCGCCGAGCACGTGATGCTGGTCGATCTGGGGCGCAACGACGTGGGCCGGGTGAGCGAATATGGCACCGTGAAAGTGACGAATCTGATGTTCGT
>JBARMS010000114.1:0-24093 GCA_049802575.1 Acidobacteriaceae bacterium
GCCCACGCAGATGCGCTGCTCGCCGCTGCGCACCCAGAACCACCCCCGCTCCGCCCGCAACGTGCGCCCCTGCGCGTCCAGCAGAATCAGCCGCAGCGGCTCATCCCCCGTTGCTTGCACGAAGAACGAGCCATCGGCTTCCACGGGCGCCGTCCCTAACTGCACCGTGTGCCCCGCTGCGTCGAGCGTCTCCGCTTCCACCATCGCCGGCGCTCCCGCCACCGTTCCGCTGCGCGTCAGCCGCGCATCCAGCGCCAGCAGATTCCCCACCGTCCAGTCATGCAGCCCCGACGGGTGGTTCTTTGGCTCCGTCCGCGCCGCCAGCACCACCGGCTCGACAAAATCCCGTGCCGCATCCCGCGCCAGCGTCTCCAGCGTCGCCGTCCCTGGTTTCCATTCCGCCAGAGCAAAATGCGCGGCACCCGGCCGCTTCGCCGCCAGCACCCACCGGCCGTCCGGCAACTCCGCCACATCGCCCGCATAGTCGCCCGCAGGAGCAACGACCGCCGCTTCGTCCTTCAAAGCCGAAGTGAACCGCGCCAGCCGCCGCCCGTGCGTAAACACAATGTCCCCCGACGCCATCTGTTTTCCGTGCTCCCGCCCCGCCTCGCGTCCTTCAGGATGGTCGCAGCGCACGCTCTCCACGCCGCTGCCGTCCGCGTACACCAGAAACATCTCCGCCGCGCGCGCTGATCGGCGCGCAGTGTCAAGCCCGCCCGCGCCCAGCGGAAACATGGACTCGAACAGCACGCGCCCATCGCGCAGCACATCGTCCGGCACAAAGTTCCCCGGAAGAAACGTCAGCGTCTGCGCCGCAGCGCCTTTACCATCCACGTCCGCCGTTTCTAACCCAAAGCCCGAAGGGCTCCGCCGCGCGTAGACCATCCGTCCGCCCGGCACCCACAGCGGACGAATCAAATCTGTCACCGCCGACCGCACCCGCTGCGGCTCGCCTCCGCCCATGCTGATTTTCCAGATTTGCCACGGATCGCCGGCCAGCTTCTTCCCCGCAAACAACACCGCCTCGCCGTCGAACCCGACGCTCGCGTCCGCGCTCGCCGCGAATTCCGGCGTCAGCGCTTCCACTCGGCCGGCGCGCAGCACCATCAGTTGCGCGCCCTCAGGAAACCGCTCTCGCCCATCGAGCGCAGCCAGCGAATCGTAGATCGGCGCCGCGGTGAAGATCACCACCGGGAGCCGACCTTGTGGCGTCGCGATTGCCCCATGCACCGGCCGCGCGCCCAGCGCCGGCCCGCACCTCAATGCCAGGGGAGCCATGGCGCACAGCGCAAAAACGATAGGCACGCCATACGTCATGCCACCGTCTCCAGTGCGCCGCTGCGCAGAGCCCGCAACTCGCACCAGGGAGCCAAATCCGCCATCATGGCGTCGAATTCCGCGAAGGTCAGGGATTGTTCGCCGTCGCTCCACGCCCGCTCCGGATCGGGATGCACCTCGACGATCATCGCGTCTGCGCCCGCAGCCACAGCGGTCCGCGCCAGCGCCGGAACCAAACTCCTGCGCCCTGCCGCGTGGCTCGGATCCGCGATCACCGGCAGATGCGCAATCTGCTTCAGCACCACGATTCCCGCCACGTCAAACGTGTTCCGCGTTGCCGTCTCAAAGGTGCGAATGCCGCGCTCGCACAAAATCACGTTGGGATTGCCGTAGCTCAGCACGCATTGCGCCGCCCGCAGCAAATCGGCGACGGTCGCCACCATCCCGCGCTTCAGCAGCAGCGGCTTGCCTGTGCGCGCGGCGGCTTCGAGCAGCGCATAGTTCTCCATGCTGCGCGAGCCAATCTGCAGAATGTCCGCATACTCGGCGACCAGCGGCGCATCGGCCGCAGCCATCACTTCCGTCACCACCGCCAGCCCCGTCGCCGCACGCGCTGCGGCGAGCAGCTTCAGCCCCTCGCGGCCCAGCCCCTGGAACGCATAGGGAGACGTCCGTGGTTTGAAGGCCCCGCCGCGCAGCACCCGCGCACCCGACCGCGCCACGCGCTCTGCCGTCTCCATCAGCTGGCGCTCGGTTTCCACCGAACAAGGTCCGGCGATGGTGACAAATTCCCCGCCGCCAAACTCCACATCGCGGACTCGCACCACCGTCTGCTGCTCCGGCGCGCTCTTCAGCGCATCCGGCGCATCGGCAAACTGGTCCATCCAACTTCCGCCCACACGGGCTCCACTTCTCTGGGGAACATCGCAGACTAGTCCTGGCGCCGCGTCGCTGCCTCCATCCAAAGGTTGAATTTCGCCGTGCCTCACGTAACCCCCGTCACACACCGCGTCGCTGACTTCTCTCATATCCGCCACGTTTCCCGCCGCGCGAAGCGCGTCTGCCCGGACGGCCAGTCCCTCACCGCGAGCCCGAAGCGGCCTGCGCCTGGTAGCGCGCCAGATTCGCCTGCAGCGATTCCGCCAGCGCCGCGTTCTGCTGCTGCTCCGCCACCCTGAGCGCCGCCTGCGCTGTGGTCACCGCGTCCGCATAGTGGCCCGTTTCCGATTCCATCGCCGCCAGCATCTGCAAAATCCCCGCGTCCTGCATGCCCGTCAGGCGCGCCGCTTCTGAGAACTGCGGCAGCGCCTCGGCATACTCGCCCTGCGCTGCGAGCACCCGCCCCAGATTGAAGCGGTACCCCGCGTCCTGCGGCGCCAGATTCACCGCCTTCTGCAGGTGCGCCTGCGCATCCGCCAAATTTCCCGCATGCGCCAGCGCGATCCCCAGCCCGTTTTGCCCATCGGGAGAATCGGGCACGATCTCCAGCCCCTGCGTCAGCAGCGCAATCGCCTGCTGTGGCTGTCCGCCGGCGGCGGAAACCAGATTGCCCAGATTGATCGCCGCCGACCCGTTGTCGGGATTGATCCGCAGCGCGGTGACGAAATGCTCCTTCGCCTCCTCCAGATTTCCCTGCTGCGCCAGCGCGCTCCCCAGATTGTTCTCCGTCTGCGAGCTGTTCGCGTTCAGCGCCAGCGATTTCCGGTATTCCGCAATCGCATCGGCCAGCTTGCCCGAGCCCGCATACGCAATCCCCAGGTTGTTGTGCGCCCGCGGATCCTCCGGGTCCATCGCAATCGCCTTCTGCCACGTCGCGATCGACGCGTCGTACTGCTTCTTCGCGGCCAGGTCCGCGGCCGTGTCGAAGAGCTGGTAGAAATCCGTCGCGGGATGATCGATCCGCTCGAACCCGCCTGGCTTCACGTTGACGAACTCCGGAATATTGACCGCGCGATTGGCCGCCGTTGCGTTCTCCACCAGAATCGCCGGGCTCGCATTCCCCTCGGCATCGATGTGCGTCAGATAAAGCTCGGTATAGAGGGATGGGCTCTTCGACGAGAACGCCAGCCAGTGCCCATTCGGCGAAAACGTGTGCCACGAATTCATCACCGGCAAATTGCTGGCCAGCGGCCGCGCTTCGCCGCCCGCGAAGGGCACGATATACAGCTTGCTGTCCGGCCGCATGAGCAGCCCGTTCTTGCACTCCACAAACACAATCCACTTCCCGTCCGGCGACACCTTGGGGAAGTTGTTGCTCATCCCGTTTTCCGACGCGCCCACCACCCCCTCCGGCGTTCCGCCCTTGCCGTCGTTGAACGGAATGCGGTACAGGTCGTACTGAATCTGCGTTTCGTTGGGATCGTTCGCGTACTGCGCGGGTTTCTGTCCCGGCGCATACGGATCCTTCGCCGCCGCGCGCGAATACACCAGATACTTCCCGTCCGGGCTCCAGAACGCGCTCGTCTGCACGTAGTTCGGGTCATCGGCGCCCGGCAGCGGCGTCAGCTTCCCGCTCGCGCGGCTGTACCACCCCAGCACGCCGCGCGTGGGGAAAAACACCTGTCCGAAGCCGTAATTCCGGTAGAAGCCGTTGTAGAGCCGATCCACTACGCGCTTGCCGTACGCATGCGGCACGTCGATTCCGGTCACCACGTACTTCCCGTCCGGCGATACCTGCGACATAAACCCGAACCGCTTCTGCGCATGCTCGTCGCTGAACGCGCTCCAGTGGATCACGTAGTCGTTGCTCATCGTGGTCACCGGCTTCAGCGGCAGGAGCGCGTACAGTCCCTTATCGTTTTGCGGCCCGTCCACATCGATGCCCAGTGTGCTGCCGTCCCGCGACGGCGAATGGCAGTTCGCGCACGTCGGGAGGCCCGTCATCACGGTCTTGCTTTCCGTCTCGTTCACCCATCGCAGCTGCCACTTGATCATCGGCAGCACCGAATCCGGCAGCGGCTTGATGACCCCGCGCTCTTCCGTCTCCGGCGGCGGCGGAATCAGCGGCACATCGCGATACATAATCGGCGCGCCCACCGGATCGGGCGATGTCGCCATCGTTACCTTGCCCGTCGAAACCGGCTCCTTGTCGTCGCGGCTCCGGTATCCGCTGAAGATCACTTCCGCCGGCTGCTTTTGGGAGTGCTTCTTGATCTCTTCCCACGTCTTCGCGTCGGGACGCCACGTGTGCGACGCGGCCTGCTCCGGCGTCAGCGTGGGCGGCACAAAGCCAACCAGCTTGTCGTCGATCGGGCCCACCTGCAGCAGCGGCCCATCGCACCACTCGCGAATCTTCGGTCCGCGCTCGCCGAACCTCACCTCGACGCGCCACACCTTCGCGTCGGCGGTGGTGTCGATCCACTGGAACAGCGGCGGAATCATGTCGATGGGAAACAGCGACCCCTCGCGCGGATACGCAACGATGATCCCGCTCGGCTGCGGAACGGTCGCGTCCATTTCTGCATGGTGGGCGCTCAGAAAATGCGTAAACTCCGCAACCGCCGCCGTCGCCGACGGCCCGCGCGCGCTCTGCTGCGCCGGCGCGCTCAGCAGCCCCAGCGCCACGCATATCCCCGCGCCTGCTCCAGCCAACCTTCGCATCGCCGTCTTTCTCAGGGGAGAACGTATCTCCGCACACATCTGCCGTGGCTTGCCGCACGGTATGCCTGCAATCCCGACTCTGAAGCAAATCTATTCAGTGGTTCAGGCGCTGGCTGTGCGCTCCGTCACAAACTGGCCGTGAAGTCGAGTAGGCGGACGCGATAGAAGCCTCGATTTACAGCCACGCGCTGTACAATTTGCGGCCGGTGAGCAAAAGGTATGGTGCTTCGATCTCTCTACCGAATCATCGTAATCAGCATCCTGGCGACCCTCGGATTGGAGTTTTGCCTTAGCATTTTCACCGCTTCCAGAGGTCACGATCCCATGACGGCGGCAATCGATAAGTGGCCTGAGGTGACCTGGACATTGCTCGGCTGCCTGGTCGTCTATTTGATCGGTGGAATGATCGTGCTTTGGATTGGAATGATTTGGGACTGCGCGACGATCGGCGCCTTGCAAACTTGGCCAAGAGCCCTATGGCTCATCCTCCTGATTCTCACGCAAGTTGTCGGCGCGCTGATTTACTACTTTCTGATATTCAGGAAACGACCGCTCCCCGCCCGCGCGAAAAGACCTGCTGAGCCCTAAGGTCGATGTCCATCCTGAACCCGCCGTGTTCCCTACTTCCCCGGGGTTAGCTGCTTCACCAGGTTCTCATCCTGCTGCTGATGGAGCGCCGCGGCCCTGGCAAACTCTGCCCGCGCCTCGTCGGTCTTGCCCGAGGCCAGCAGCAGCCGCGCCAACCGCCAGTGCGCATCCATCTGCTGCGGATCCATCGCGATCACTTGACGTGGCTCGCCGCACCCTGTGCCCGCAATCCCGAAAGGGGAGATCGCCGAAGGCGCAGCCCCACCACGCAGACCCGTACTAAAATGCCCCCATGCGCGCTCGTTCCCTGGTCCGTTTGGTCGTGGGATGTTTCTGCGCCGGTGCGCTCCCCGGAGCGATGCTGGGGCAGGCGGCCCAGGCAGAGGCCGGCGCGGCCATCACCCCTGCCGAGAGAGCCAGCCTGCGGCCCGTCGTCGAGATCGATCTGAAGAAACTGCTCGTGACCATGGACACCAGCAGCACCCCCAGCCAGGCCGACCTCGATGCTGCATTCGCGAAGTGCACCTTCTCGCGCATCGATCTCGGCGCGCTCGGCTCGGCTGTCGTGGTCGACGAAACCGACTTCTCGGGAGCCACCAACCAGGCCATGCTGGATGTCTACATCCGCGCGGGCCGGTCATGGCGCAGGATTGCCGAAGGAGAAGGCTTCGGTCCCCGAGTCGTTGCAGATGCCGGCTCAGTTCCTGATCTCGTCTTCGGCTGGACCGCGGGCGTTTGCAGTGCGTCGTACACCCTGCTGCGCTATCAGCGCGCAGAATACGTCGCAGCAGGCTGCGATCGGGAAGTCGCGGGACCCCAAAGCAACAGCGACGACTGCGGCATCGCCGCCTGCGAGAGCCCCGCGAAACTGCCCACGTTTCCCGATCCCTGGCCGGCGGCCGGCGACGCTAACCCGGCGCCCGCCACCATCACGAACGGCCCCGGCCCCTGCACGCCCAACCCGGTCCTCGACCCGGCAACCGCAACGGTTATGACCGGGGCGTCCGTCACCCTTGTGATTGCGATGCGTTTCACCGGGACCTGCCCTTCTGACGGCCAGAGCACCGATGGTGGCTGGACGACCTCGGATCCGGCGAACACAAGTGTCACCCGCGGCGTTGTCACGTGCCTGCACCCAACCCCGTCTCCGGCGATCGTTCGCTATACCGGCTCATGGATGGGCAAGCCGTTCCTGCCCGCCGCTGTCACCTGCCAATAGCGAATCCAGCGTGGAAGCCGCGCGCCTCGCGCTGCACGCCTGTTCCTGATCATCGATCCAGGACAACGGATCACTGGCTCTTCCCCGGCGTCAGCTGCTTCACCAGGCCCTCATCCTGCTGCTGATGGAGCGCCGCGGCCTTAGCAAACTCTGCCCGCGCCTCGGCCGTCTTGCCCTCGGCCTGGAGCAGCCGCGCCAGCCGCCAGTGCGCATCCACCCGCTGCGGATCCATCGCAATCGCGTGCCGGAAATCGTCCGCCGCCGCGTCGTTCTTGCCTGCGTCGGCGAGGACAATGCCGAGATCCACCCACGCCATGCGCGTTGCGCCCGGCAGCGCGACCGCCTTCTCAAGCGTCGCCTGCGCCGCGGCATTCTGCTCCAGCTTCATCTGCGTGTCGCCGAGATAGGCCATCGCCTGCGCGTGCTCCGGATCGTTCTTCAGCTCCTGCGCAAATTCCTGCGCGGCCTCCGCATATTTGTGCTGCTTCCACAGCAAATAGCCGAGCCCGAAGTGCACGTTCGGCTCCTGCGGCGAGGCCTTCTCCGCCGCCTCGAATTCAGTGATCGCGTCGTCGGGCTTGTTCAGCCCATCGTCGGCCTCGCCTGCCAGCATGTCCGCCTGCGCCGCGTTGGGATTGACCGCGACAATGGCCTTGAATTGCTCCAGGGTACAGTCAAATTGCCTGGCGTGGAGGCAGGCCTGCGCCAGCACGTTGCGCATTTCCAGGTTGGCCGGAGCCTGCGCGACAGCGAACTGCAGCTCGGGCACGGCCTGCGCGAATTCCCCCGCACCGTAGTAGCTCATGCCCAGCAGAATCCGCGGCTGCGGATTGGAGGGAGCCGCTGCCACCGCGGCCTTGAGCGGCGCGATCGCCTCCTTCAGCTTGCCCTGCTTGAAGAGCGAGAGGCCCAGATCGAGCTGCAATCCCTGCATCTTCGGATCGAGCGCGAGCGCTTTGCGATAGGCGTCCACCGCGGCGGGATAGTCCTGCTCCCGCGCCAGCACCAGGCCCAGATGGCCGCACGCCTCGGCATCCCGCGGATGCGCCGCGAGCACCTGCCGCCACGCGGTCTCGGCGTCCTTCCACTGCCCCTGCTGCTCGAGCGCGAGCGCGCGCTCGGAGGCCGGCGTCTGTGCCTGCGCGAAGACAGGCGCAGCGCACATCGTGGCCATCATCAGAACCGTCGCGGCCCGCGCCGAAATCATCCCGCGTCTCATCCTCCTACTGATTACACCACCTGCCCGGGTCCGGAATCCGGCTGGTCACGTTACCAGCGCGTGAGGTCCACGAAGAAGGCAAAGGGTTTAGTGAGGGGGATTGACTGAAGAGTTAACAAAATGACCGGAGGGATAAGGCACCAGGAGCCCAACGGAACCCAACTCTGCGTGAATCATGCGTTCGAGAGTATGCCTGGAAGATCTCGCGCCGGCCGCAGAATCTGTCCTGGCCGTTGCAATACCCCGCTTCCTTCAGACCTTCTCTCCCTCGAATCAGGTCATCGTGAATTCCAACTCTTCAGGCTGAAGTACTTTCAAGGATGTTTCTCAGGGTGTTATGGCAAGATCCGGTACGCGATTCCCACATGAAAGCCATTTGGGGTCAGTTCGTGTTTGGGCTCATTGGCATAGCCGGGCGAGTTGGGCCAGACCTGGTATTCATACTCGAAGCGCAGCACCCAGCGGTCTCTCACGCGGTAATCCGCGCCCGCTCCCGGCGCAACCGCCAGGTAGTTCGCATCTCCAATCCTGAACGGATAGTGAATTCTTCCTTCGCCCACCAGCAGCTTCCCATAGGGCAACCACCGTCCTCGAAACAACAAGACGGCTTTAGGGCCGGCAAGATAGGTGCTTTCCGTGGAGCCTTCAAATCCACCCATCGCCCAAAAATTCGCCTCGCCTTCCAGGCCGATGCGGTAGTTCAGACGTACATCGGCGAATGCTCCGGCGCCCGTAAGCCGTTGCCCACTCTGATAAGGAAACGACGCTGTGCTGTTGGAGTACTGCGCGCCAGCGGAGAATGGGCTTACCGGGCCATATGCGGAAGGGGGAGACTGCGCGCCGGCCTGCAGGATGAAGACCGCGGCAAGGAACGTGGCTGGCATTGCGGTCCGAAAGAGCCTTCTCAGGAAATCCATACAATGCCTCAGAACAGGGACTTGACAGTAAGGGTGACAACAGCCGAATGCGCGAGGGGTGCGCCATTTGCTGTCGTCGTGGCCGTCACTGAAACCGCGTAAGTGCCCGGTGGGGTGCCACCAGTAACGGGACTGGGGGTTCCACACCCGCCCATTCCTGTCACCATGCCAAGCGCCAGCAGCACCATACCCAGGCGAACCGCGAATCTGCGCCTGCTTCTCCATCCCGGCAGCAGGAGAAGAATCAGCGCACTGAACACAGAGACAGAGGCCGCCGTGGATTCGGCTGGGGCCGCTGTCTGGATGACGAGATTCGCTGCACCCTGGCCTTGCGCCAAGCTTCCCGGAGTAAAGCTGCACGTCGCATTCGCCGGGAGCCCCGAACAGGTGAGATTGAGCGGTTGACTGAAGCCCCGCAGGCTGGTCACATTCAGCTGAAACGCGGCCGATTGCCCGGTGTACAAGCCAGCGGTTCCCGGCGTTGCGCTGATCGAGAAATCCCCGGCCAGAATCGTCTCGTTGGAGGCCCCTGACGTACTTGACAGGAAGTCAGCATCGCCACTGTAGCTGGCTGTGAGGCTATGAACCCCAACCGTTGTAAAGGTTACGGCGAAGCTTGCCGTACCCGTGGTCGAGAGCGGAGAGGAACCGAGCGCGGTGGCGCCATCGTAATAGGTAACGTTGCCGCCGCTCACCTCAGCCGATTGCGCGGTGACCGTCGCAGTCAGTGTGACGGCCTGGTTGAGATCCCCTGGATTTGGCGCGGCTTTCAGGCTGACGGTGGTGGGGAGAGCGGTGATGACTTCAGTGAGCGATGCTGCGCTCGCCAGCAGGTTATGGGTTGCCGCGAAGGTTGCGGTGACCAGATCGCTGCCGGCGGGCATGGTGGTGACGGTGTCACTGGCCGAACCGGCGGCATCGGTGGTCAGGCTGACGGTCTGGCCTGCGATGCTGAGAAGGATCGTGTTTCCAGCGCTGGCAGGCTGGCCGTTCACCGTCAGGTGCACCGTTAAGGTGACCGGACTGAGATAAGGTGCGGGATTCTTGCCGGAGGTCAGAGTGAGCGCCGAGGACGCTGGACTCACGAGAGTTGGAACGAGATTGCAGCTGCTCGAAGAGTAGATCGAACTTCCCCCATAGATGCAGGTAAGGCTGTTGTTTCCAGAGGAAAGGGAATTGATGGCCAGAGTTGCCAGTCCCCCGGCGAGCGTTCCTGTGCCGACGGCAGTTGCGCCGTTGTAGAAGGTAACAACTCCGGTGGGAGCGCCGGGAGCGGGTTGCGTAACCGGCGAGACGGTCGCCGTGAGTGTCACCGTAGAACCAAATGTGGAATTCGCGGGAGAAACGGTGAGCGTCGATGTTGTTGGGAGCGCGTTCACCACTTCAGAGCAGGATGCCGAACTGGCCGCAAAGGAGCCCGTGGGCGTGTAGGTTGCCATGATGGTATGGGTCCCGGCGACCGACCCGGTGTAGGAGAGATTCGTTGCGCCCCCGGCAAGATTGTTCGTAGCCAGCCTGACGCCATTGTCCGCGAAGGCGACGGAGCCTGTGGGTGTTCCATAGGAAGAGGCAACTGTGGCTGCCAGCTGTGCGGAGCCTCCGATGTTGATTGGGTTCGGGAGGCAGGCAAGAGCCGTCGCCGTCGGATCGCCGTTGATCACCTCGGTGAGCGATGCGCTGGCTGCTGCGAAGGTTCCTGTGGGTTGATAATTCGCGGCGATCAGGTGGCTGCCGATGGTGAGCGAGCTGGTGGTGAAGGAAGCGGAGCCCGACGCGGAGACTGTTTGCGTCGCGATGAGATTGGCGCCGTCGAGGAACTGAATGGTCCCGGTGGGAGTTCCGTTGAATGCGCTGAGCTGTGCCGTGAAGGTGACGTTCTGCCCGGCCAGAGCGGGATTGAGCGAGCTGATGAGCGTCTCCGAGACGCCGCAATTGGTCAGGCTGCCGGAATATTCGTAGGCGCCCATGTCGATGATGCAGCCCTTGCCGGTCGCGTCCTGCACGCGCTGCTTGCCGGCGAAGTCCGTTGTCCATGTCTGCCCGGCCTGTGTCTGGAAGGTCTGCAGCACGCTGTTCAGCCCGCTGTCGATGGCCGGTGATGTGCTTTGCAGCTGATAGTTGCCGGCCGCGGCATTCACAAACTGCGGGTCGGCGGCAATGTTGCCATCCTGGTTCGAAACATCCACACAAAAGGAACCGAAGAAGGGTCCGCCGGCGTTGTAGAGGATGTTGTTCTCGAAGGTGGGCTGGTTGGCCAGGCTGGGGGACGAGAACCAGGAGCAGTTGACAGCCGGATAGGAAGTCGAACCGCTGATGATGTTGTTGATGAAAATATCCGAGGGATTATCGTCACCGTAGCTGTCCGGGGCTGGATAGATCTGCGCGATGGGGGCGCATTCTGAAAAGCCCCAGGTGCCGACGCCAACGTTGTCTACGATCGTGTTGTTGAAGACATATAACCCCAGCCCATCCGTGGCAATGGCTCCTCCACCGCAGCCTGCGCTGTTGCCATAAATGAGGTTCTGGGCAATGACGGTGCCCTGGCTGTTGACAAAGTTGATTGCGCCGCCGCTCCCGCCCGGTGAAGCATTATTGCGGATGATGTTGTTCATGATGAGCGGGCTGCCGTTCCACACGGCAATGCCCGCCCCGCCGTTGCCGCCCGCGTCTTCGAGGCCCGACTCAACATTGTTCTCGATGATGTTGCCGATAATGAGCTGGGGAGGCGGTCCGGCCGGGTTGGAGCCGGCCAGTCCTCCCCAGATGAGAATGGCTGCACCGCCCCCAAAGGAGCAGTCGCCGTGGGGGTCCTGGGTTGCTGAGATCGTGTTGTTCTGGATGGTGGGTGCAGACCAGGAGGATTCGATACCCCAGCAATTGCCGAGGGTAATGATGTTATTCACGATGGTGGGCGCGCTGCTCAGAAGATAGATGTTTCCGATCCCATAGTTGCCGATCGAAGAAACCCAGCCGAACTCTCCGCCATGCTGGATGGTAAAGCCCGAGATTGTCGAGGCCGGAGTCTCGCCGCTCTTAAAGGAAACTGCGGGCCCGTTCGAACCGCCGTCGATGATGGTGGCCGCTGCGCCACCGGAGCTGGTGACGGTGATGGCTTTGCCCTTGAAGTCGATGTTTTCGTCGTAGGTACCAGGGGCGACGAGGACGGTGTCGCCGTTATTGGCAGCGTCGATGCCTGACTGGATGGTGGTATACGCCTGGCCGGGGCCCACGTTGATCGTCGCCTGAGGCCATGCTGCTGTGGCCAGCAGCGACAAAGTGCAGAAAACGGCGGAGCGCAGCATCGAGTGCAGCTGGGAACGCATTATCGCCCTTGAATGGAGTTAGTTTCTTGTATCTCACGACCTGGAGTCTCCCTGCAATGACTAATTTGGGCCAATCCTGCTGCTGAAGACTTGATGGAAGGAAACCCCTGCGCGGGCTTCGCTCGGAGACTCTCATCCCCAGGGACTGTCATGCAGTCGCGAAGCCGTCTGCCAGTCGCGCCAGTCCCCAAAAAGGAAAAGCCGCAGCGGAACTGTGCTTCGCTGCGCCCCCTGGCTTCCCCGCCGTCCAGAAGAGGAAGTTTCCTTCCCTCCGGGCTCCGGTGGCCTTGCCTCGTCAGAACGTGTAGATTCCGGCGAATTCCATCTCGCGAGGATTGGTGAGCGTGCCGGTGTACTCGCCAAAGAGTCCACCGTCGACTTCGTCCTGCACGCTCTGCGCGTCGAAGCGGTGATCGTTGAACGTGTTGAAAACCTGCCAGCGGATCTGGAAGTTCTGTTTCTCCGTGATCCTGAAGGCCTTCGACAGGTTCATGTCCGTGTCGAAGTAACCTTCGCCGCGCATGTTGTTTCTCTGGCCGCTCTGTCCGGGGTAGGCGTAGTCGAAGGAGTTGCCGGCCGTCGCCGGATTCGTGAATGCGTACGGTATGCCCGCCACCACCTTGGTGCCCTGGGCGACCGGCTTCACCAGGTTCGACCAGCCCATCTCATCCCAGTTCGTGGGCCACACGTAACTCTGGAAGACGCCGAACGGGAAACCCGAGGTCCAGCGGGTGGTGCCGGCAAGCTGCCATCCGCCGATCAGGCCATCGGTAAGGCGGTTCGCGCCGCCCGCCAGGGCCTGGCCGCGGCCGAAGGGCAGCCGCGCCACCCAATAGGCATTGATCTGATGGCGCAGATCGAAGTCGCTGTTTCCGTACATCTGGTGCGGATCCCAGGGATTGATGATGCTGTCGGTGAGGAAGTGAACGGAGCGTTCCGCAAAGGAGAAGATATCCAGCGAGTGGGAATAGGTGTAGTTGAATCCGAGCAGCACGCCGTTGGACAGATCCTTGTGCAGGCTGACCTGGAGGGCGTGGTAGTTCGAATTGGCGAGCGATCTCCACGCCCAGAGCGAGGAGAACTGGCTGTTGTAGTAGCTGTTGTATCCGCCCACCGGCACGGGAGCGCCGGAAGTGGGAGGGACGTCCATGGTGTACAAGCCGCTGGTCTCGTTATAGGCATTGCAGACAAACGGGCTGCCGTCCATGTTGTTGGCTTCCATCTCGCCGTAGATGGCCTGCAACAGGGTCGTCGCGCCGGTGGCGCAGCCCGTATACGCCGAGGTGGGCGCCGTGAACATGTCGGTCCAGTAGGCGGCGGTCGATCCGACCGTCTGCGCGGTGATCTGCGACTGGGGCACGCCGGCGCGGTACAACTTCGAGAGCACGGTCGCCGCCTTGAAGTAATCGATGCCCGTGGCAGGATCGAACATATCAAGCGGCGTCGCAATGTCGTCCAGCCCCAGTTCGCGGTGCCCGTAGTGGCCCACGTAGGCCACATCGAGCGTCATCCGGCCCGGGAGCTGCCGCTGGATTGAGAAATCCACGGCATAGGAATAGGGAGTCTTGAGCGACTGGTCGATGCCGGTCCCGATGGCTTCCGAACCAACCGGATAAGTGACGGGGAAGGTGGATGGCGGCGGCGGCTCCATGACCGGGTTGCCGCTGTTATCGGTGGTAGGGATGACGTTCATGCCAGTAATGCGCGGCGCCTGAGAGATGGTCAGGGTGTGGGCCGGGTTTTCCAGCAAAGTGGAAAGGCCCACCGAACCGCTGGCGTCATAATTCATGGCCAATTCCGGGCCGAAGTTGTCGTAATACATGCCGAAGCCGCCGCGGATGGAACTCTTGCCCTCGCCCGTGAGGCTCTGCAGCCAGCCCGAGCCGGGGTGAGGCGACCACGCAAATCCCAGACGGGGAGCGAAGTTCTTCGCCTGGGTTGGGTACATGCCCGGCGTGCCCCAGTGGGAGCCGGCCGGCGCAAAGCTGATGAGGGCGTCCTTGTTGGAGGGAACGCCTTTCATCATGTCGGTTCTGCGCTGGTTGAACCACTGGCCCATATTGATGTTGGGCTCGACCTGCTGCCCGTTGGTCTCGGTGATCGGGGTCATCAGCTGATAGTTCAGCCCGTAGGTGATGGACAAATCGTGGCGCGCCTGCCAGGTATCCTGGAAATACAGGTTGTACGTGTCGGTCGCCCAATTGCGCGTGACCGCCGCGCCTTGCCCGAGAGGCGTCGCGGCCGTCCGGCTGGAGACCTCGTAGTTGTAACGGGCGTCGACTTCGCTGGCCATGCCCAGCATGTCGGCCAGCGGGAAATCGTAGGAGTGGGCATCGCCGACCGCCGGGAAACCAGCGTGGGCGGGATCGAAGGCATCTCCGGTTCCGGCGAAGCCGCCCTCGGCGATCCAGTCGGCATTGGTGAGCGTGTCGCTGAACGAATTCGCGTTCGTGGAGTCGCGGCGGCGGATGAGCAGGATATTGCCGCCGATGGCGAAGTTGTGCGTGCCATGCTGCCAGCTCACGGTGTCGACGAAGTTGTAAACCGGGGCAACCGCGGCTGAGGTGCGGTTGATGTCCTGGCTCATGTCGCGCATTTCCACCCAGGGAAGGTTCGAATCGCCGTCGTCTCCGAGGCTTTGGCGGGTGAGGCCGTAGCGGAAATTATTCACCACGCTGGGGCCAAAGACTCTGGTGTATCCGGCGACCAGACCCTTGCTGAAGTCCACCGACTGCACCTGGGGCGGACGCCCGGGAAGGAACGGGCCGGCAAGCACATCGCGGTCGTGGACTACGGTTCCGCGCAGGAACAGGTTGTTTTGGTTATTCAAGGTGTAATCGAGACGTCCGATGTACCAGTTGTCGCGATCGGTAATGGGCGAGGCAAAACGGTAGCCGGCGAAATTGGGGGCATCGAGGGTAGCGGCGGCATTCGGAGTGGGGAAGGTCTGGTAATACTGCAGGGCCACCTGGCTGGGACCCACGCCGAGGGGATCCATTTTTGCCAGCTGCGTCGGGCTGAGCGCATAGTAGCCCGCCGCGACAGGGTAGCTTTTGCCGTCTGCGCCGATGACGCTGCCGCCGGGGCACTGGGCGGTATTCGCGCAGGCGTACTGGATGATTCCCTCGCGCAGGGTCGAGCTGGGAATGTTCTGGACCGTGCTGGCTCCCTGCGAGATGCGATGCCCTTCATAGTTGAAGAAGAAAAACGCCTTGTTGTGGACGAACGGACCGCCGAGATCGCCGCCGAAAACATTGCGGATGAGCTTGGGCGGGCGATTCGCCTCGCCGTTGGCAACCTGCGAGCCCTTCAGGAACCAGTCGTTGGCCAGGCCGATGGTGTTGCGGTTGTACTCATAGAGATTGCCGTGGAAATGGTTGGTGCCGGCCCTGGTCTCCAGGGTGATCTGCGCGCCCGCCGAGCGACCCTCGGTGGCGTCGTAATTCGACGTGGTGACGCGAAATTCCTGGGTGGAAAACGGGGTGGTGGGCAGCACGCCGTTGAACGCATACCCCTCGAACTCATCGTTGTTGCTCACGCCGTCGATGGTGAGGTTGTTCTGATCGCTGCGCTCGCCGTTCACCGATCCGGCGCGGGTATCGAAGCTGCTCTCGAGCTCATTGTCGCCATTAAAGACCACGCCGGCCTGGAAGCTGAGCAGCAGGTTCATGTTCTCGGCTTCGAGGGGCAGGTTCTGGATGGGGACTTCCCCGATGGTGTGGCCGAGGCTGGAATCGGTGGTGTTGAGCAGCGGGGCGCGCTCGTCGACCTCAACCGTTTGCGAAACCGAACCGACCTGCATGTGCACGTCGCTGCCGGCGGGCAGATTCACCATCAATTGCAGGCCGCGCTGCACAAAAGTCTCGAAGCCTGTGGCTGTGACCTTCAGATCATAGGAGCCCGGCAGAACAGCAGGAAAGCTGTACGCGCCGGTGGAGTTGGTGGCTGTGTCGCGAACCGTACTCGTCGCTGTCGCGGTGAGGGTAACCTTCGCGCCGGCAATGGCCGCTCCGGATTGATCGGTCACGGTACCGTGCAGGGATGTGGTTGCCTGACCCCACGCGGAACCACACAACGCACACGCCGCTGCGACGAAGAGGAAAATCCACAGCCTGCCAGCCTTCATTCTCTGCCTCCTGAAAAACCTGCGAATACGCCACGTTTCATTTCGGAGTGCCCGTCCCGCCGGTCCCTGCGCAGGAAAACTCTCGAGGCCCCCAGGATGTGGGTTCCACGTCTCGTCCAGTTGTAACCAGCAGTCTCTGCCCTTCTCACTGGGAAAACAAAGTTTGGCGGCGAATGGCGTCGCCGGCCAAATCCGGAGCAGAGTTTTTTGAAGTGCCGTTCGCTTTCAAAATTCCGTCAGGGGATCAAAGAATCGACCGTGGGAAAAGAACATCCTGGTGAAGCGGCTATGCCAGGCCCCGGCCTTCCCCGAAAAGATGAGGATGGAGAGCGATTACAGCACAGAGCGGCCGCAAAATCAACTGTGGCTCTAGTCTTCTAGAGGACTGGAAAGATGACTCCGCGCGGCCGGATTGCGGGGCGCGCGGCGCAAAGCGCGTTCGCCTGGACGGCGGGTGCCGGCGAGTGCCGAAGCGCGTTGTCGTGGGCGGCGAGCCCAAAAAAGAAAACGCAGCGGAGCCTTCGCTCCGCTGCGTCCCCCTGCTTTCTGCTACGCGTTCAGAAGAGGAACTTCCCTCCGAACTGCAGCACGCGCGGATCGTTCGCGCTGGTTACCTGTCCGAAGTTCCCATCCGTGTACCCGAGGTCGAGGCCGTTGAACTGCGTGTGGTTGAAGGTGTTGTAGCTCTCCACACGTAACTCCAGCCGCGTCCCTTCGTTCTCGGTCAGAGGAATCGATTTGAACAGGCTCATGTTCCAGTTGATCAGCCCTGGCCCAAGGACATCGTTGCGTCCTGCTGTGCCGAAGCCGTTGTTGTTGCCGCCCGCCCACGGGGCCAGCGGAGGCGCGAAGGCGGATTTGTTGAACCATGCAGCCCGCGTCTTCGGTCCGGTGATGGTCCCCACCACGTCAGGACGGTTGGTCGTGCCACCGCCCAGACCCAGCGTGTCGGTTCCGTAGGTTACGTTCTGCGGCAGGCCGCTCTCCGCTGTGGTGACGCCGGAGAACGTCCAGCTGCCGAGCACCGTGCGTTTCAGCCGGCTGCCCGATTTAAAGAACGGCATGTTGTAGACATAGTTCGCGCTGAAGATGTTGCGCCGGTCGTAGCCGCCCGGACCGCGATCGTACCGCAGGTCGAACGGATCCGACACGCTGGTCAAATCGTCCGTCCCGTAGTCGATCTGGTGCGCCCAGGTGTAGGCAAACTGCGCCGTCCACCCATGCTTGTTCTCCACGCGCAGCGCCGTCTGCAGGCTGTTGTACTCGAAGTGCGTGGCCGCCTGGTCCTCGTTGATGCCGGCGAACCCCGGGAACTGCCGGTACAGGTTCGCGTTCGCCCCGGTTGTCACCACCGCTTCGCGGTCGGTTACGTCGCTGAGCGGCAGCGTGTTGATGGCCAGAGTATCCGACTGGTTCCATCCGTTCGATCCGACGTACTGCACCTGGGCAACAATCGCCGACGCAATCTGGTGCTGGACGCCGAGGCTGTATTGCGCAGTGCCCGGATCGGGATAGTAGTAGTCGAGCGTGCCCATGCTGGCCGGAAACACCGGATTCGATGCCACCGACCCGTTCAGGGCGCTGATGTGCGGATTGGAGAAGTACACCGAGTTGGCGCTGGGCTGATACGCGTACGGAGGATTGGTGTCCGTGCCATAAACGTCATTGCCCTGCACCCGCTCGTAGAAGATCCCGGCTCCACCGCGGAGAACCCACTTTCCGCTGCCGAACACGTCGTAGGCGAAGCCCAGCCGCGGCTCCCAGGTAAAGGAGTCGGTCTTGACCAGCCCGCGCGGGAACCCGTTCACTCCCGGACGCGCGATGCCGTCCAGATAGAACGGAACCGGCGCTTTGGTCGGATTGGAGAATCCCGGTCCGCTCGGATTCAGCGTGCCGGTACTCGGATCGGGATATTGCTCGCTCGACGCGCTGAACATCGAGGGAACAAAGTTGGCGGTCCGGTTGAATTTCTCATACACATGCGGCAGCGAGTCGTAGCGTATCCCCAGGTTCAGGGTCAGCCGCGGCGTCGCATGCCAGTTGTCCATGGCGTACAACGAGTAGGTGTTGTTGAGCCAGTGGAACATTTCGATGTCCTGCAGTTGCTGGAAGCTGTCAGCGAAGCCGAGCAGGAAATTGATATACGCGTCGCCCGAGAAGTCGGTGCCGAACGAATAGTCTCCCTGGGTGTCGGCCTGCTGCTGCTGGTTCTTGTCGCTGCGCATGTAGGCAAACCCGAACTTCATCCCATGTTTACCCTTCACCCACGAGACGTCGTCCTTGGGCTGCCAGTTGAGGAATGCGTTTTTCCACGGCCAGTAGTTGATCGTCCAGTCCGTGCCCATGGGCGCGGCCAGCTTCACCGACGGCATCCGGGTCAGCAGGTTGTTGGCCGCCGGGAAATACCCCGTCTGCGTCCAGCCGGGCGGCTGCGCGTAGATGCCCGCCGGCGTGATGCTGATGCTGTTTCCGTTCACGTTGATGGCGGTCTCGTTCACGAGGTCCGGCGAGATGGTCTGCGTCAGCTTGATCACCGAGCCCCACGACGGGTTGCCGAAGACGTTGCCCGTGGTGGGATAGTTGTCGCTGCTCCACATGTCGGGGTAATACGTCTGCGACATCTGATCGTGAATCCAGTGGCCCATGAGGTGCAGGCGATCGGTGATGTCATGATCGACGCGCACCACGTCTTCGCGCACGAAGGTGGGTTGCCGCGGCGATGCCACATACTGCGGCGCTCCGTTCGATGCCGTCGAATTCGACGCCGGGATGGCTCCCGTCTGCATGAACAAAATGGCATTCGGATCGAGCAGGTTCGCCGGAATCACGCCCCCGGGAAAGGAATTGCCCGGAGTCAACTCATCCTGCGCATAAAGACCGCCCAGGGTTTCCGGATAGTTGTTGCCCACATATTTCGGATCGTTCGTTTTCGGCACGCACGGAGCCGTCTGTCCTTCGTTGCATGCGCCCGCGTTCGGCGATTCCGTGAAGCCAGGAGGCAGCTTGTAGGTGAATGCTGCGCCCCCCGCCGGAATGTCATAGCTCGGCATCGTGTTGGTCGCCGTTGGATTGGCTCCCTGAATGAACCGGCGCCATTCTTCGCTGTAGAAGAAGAACGTCTTGCTCTTTTCTTTGGGATAGATTCCGGGAATAAACAGCGGTCCCCCGATCTCCCCGCCGAAAATGTTCAGCCGCAGTTCCGGCGTCGGCTGCCCGTTCAGTTTGGAGAAGTAACTCGCCGCGTCGAAATCGTCGTTGCGGTTGAATTCCCAAACCCCGCCGTGGAACCGGCTGGTACCGGATTTCAGCGCCATGGTGATCGTTCCACCCGAGGCGATCCCGTAGTCCGGAGCGTAGTTGCTGTCCAGCGTCTGGAATTCCGCCAGCACATCCGGAGAAGGCATCACGCCGGGCCGTCCGCCGCTGCCGCGGTCGTAGACTTCGCCCCCGTCGATCAGCCAGTCGTTGTGCCCCGGCCGCATGCCGTTGAAGCTGATGCTCTCACTGCTGCCCTGCGCCGATACGCCATTGAACGAGGGAATATTCGCCGAGACTCCGGTGCCCAGTGTGGCCAGCGAGATCATGCTGCGCCCATTGGTCCCGATCTGCGTGAGTTGCTCGGAGGTGATCAGGCTGCTCACTTCACTGGTTTCCGTCTCCAGATGGAGCGCGTTCGCCTGCACCATGACCGTTTGCGTGTTTGCGCCGACCGCCAGAACCACGTTCTCGCGGACCGTCGCCGCCACGTTCATGATGATGTTCGTCTTCTCATAGGCCTTGAAGCTCGGAACAACTACTTTGAGGTTGTAGCTGCCGATGTGCAGCGCCGCGAAATCATAAAGTCCCGCGCCGTTGGTCGAACCCGTCCGGACTTCGCCGGTGGCGGAATTGGTAAGGATAACTTTTGCGTTGGCGACGACAGCGCCGCTTGGATCTGTTACCGATCCTGTGAGTTCTGCGTTTTCCTGTGCCTGGGCTACAAAAACCGCGCTCAGCGCGATCACCGCCAGACTCAGCCAGCGTTTCCAGTGAGTCACTGTACACCTCCCAGCGTTCAGCCATCGCTTGCACTGCAGGTGGGGCCGTGGGCCAGTCAGCCGGGGGTCGTAGTTGTAGTAAAGAGTTTTAGCTGACAGCCCTGCAATGGCATACGAACGCGGCTAACCTATAGCACCGCACCCTGGCACTGTCAACGAAGAGTTTTCTTTTTTATATGTTGGGTATTAACTCTTATCTATATAGGGTATCGACTTGATACTGAACCCTGGGTTCGTTCGCATCGAGCTTGCTTCCGCTGGGGATTGGCCCCGCCCGCGAAGAGGTCTCTCTCCACGCCTGCCTGGCTGCGGTGGAACCACGCTTCCGGATCGGGCATCGCTTTCCCTCTCGCCCAGCAGGCGTTTTAAGGTTACTCAAGGTGATGGGTTAAGAGTAAACAGTACCGTAGTAACAGCCCTGCCCCAAAACTTCTAACCTGTAACCGCTTACTTCGCCGGCCGCCGTCGAGGAAAATCGATTTTGTCCAGCGCAGCGCATCCAGGCGCACCCTGACCTCGGTACCCGGAAACCGGTGATTCTGTCCCCTGCAACCTGCAACCTCGGGTGCGCCCTCGGCCCTCAGGTTTCAGAGGTAGTGGTCATCCGCGGCCGCGCTGCGCGTCCCCGCCCCGGCCGCAGCGGACCGGACCTTCGCGACCGTCAGCCAATTGTCCTTCTTCGGATGTTCCAGGAAGAACGGCGGCAGGGGCATGGCCAGCATCCGGCTCAACGCCTCGGCGTAGCTCTCATAGAGAGCGCGCAGTTCGCTCAGCCGCGCGCTGCTCTGCTCGTCGCGGCATACGCGCACGCCCGCCTGGCAGAGACGGTCGTAGACCATGCGGAACTGCTCCGGCGGGAAACGGTCGGGGGCGTCCTTCACCGGCGTGAGAGAGAAGATCTGCGCCAGATCGACGAGCGCGTGCCGCGCCATGGCAAAGGTCAGCTGCGCCTGGCGGGCGCTCTCCTCCTGCACGCTGGCGATCAGCAGCGCGCTCGTATCCAGAATGGCGGTGATGCCGCTGAGCCAGCTCTGGCTGGTATGCTGCGAGCGAAAAAAGCACAGCAGCGGATAGGAAATGTGGCTCTCCAGCAGCTCCGCCGACCAGCGCTCCCACTCCTCCAGCAGCTTGACCAGCGCGGCGCTGCCGCCTTCGAACGAATGGCGCTTGATCAGCTCGAAGGCGGTGGGCGGCGAGCCCGCGCGCGCATCGAGCAGGGCGATGTTGACCTCGCGCCGCGAAAACGCGCCGTAGAGCACGGGAAAATAGCCGATCACCAGCGCGACGAAGCCGAGGCCGATGCCCGCTTCCAGCACCACCAGCGTGCGGATCAGCAGGGATTGCGGCACCACATCGCCCAGGCCCAGCGTGAAGATCGTGGTGCCGCTGGCGTACAAATCCGTGAGAAAAGAATGCGCCGTGCCGCGCGGATCGGTGAACGCCTGGGGAAACGCAAAATAGATAAGCGCGAAGCCGAAAATCAGCCCCGCGGCCCACGCGCCAATCAGGATGACCAGCGACAGCGGCCCGTAGAAGCTCAGCATCGTTTCGCGCTTGCGCGGATGCCGCACCCGCAGCGCCACCTGCCGCCACGGCAGCCACGTCTGCCGGAAGTAGAGCCGCGTGAAGCGGAATCGCCCGGTCGCGCGCCGCGGCAGAATCACCGTCTCGAACGCGTCGAGCAGCACCGAGATCAGGCACGCAATGCCCAGCACCAGCCGCAGAGGATGCATCCCGTACAGACTATCGCGATCCACTCTGTTCCATCATCGGGGCCGCGGGACGCCGCCCGTGTGCCCTGCTTATTGCGGGATCACAAACAACGTGATCGACGATGCCGGAAACGAGTAGCCGACGATGCTGCTCGTGGTGCTCCCCGTCGAGGGCGGCGTCACCGTCGCGTTCCCCAGCGGCACAATGGCCGCCAGATTCGCCGCGCTGTACTGAAACACCTGCGCCGATGCGGTCGCCGTCAGATGCGGCAGGGCCAGCGTGCTGGTCAACGCGCCAAAGGTCTTGTTGATGACCACCACCGTGACTGCCTGGTCGCTCGACCGCACCGCCCCGTACACCGCCAGCTGCCCCTGGTTCCCGCTGCTCGAGGCCAGCGCGGTATCCCCAAACTTCGAGTGCGCACCGTCGTAATTCCGGTAGATCAGAAACGCCGCCAGTCCCGGAAACTGCGTCGCCGGATCCGGCGGACCCCAGAGCGTCGCCAGGTCCAGCCCATACTTGCCGAAGATGCCCAGCAAATCCGCCTGCGCCAGCGCGCCGTTGATGTGCTCCTGACCGCCCCAGTTGTATTCGCTGATCGCCGTCTTCGTCCCCGGATAATCCTTTTCGACCCATGCCTCCATCATGGGGATCAGTTGCGGCGCCTGCAGCGGCACATTGCAGCTCGTCGTGTAGTTGGCGTCGGTCAGGTAATTCGGCTGTACGAAATTCGGATCGGAATTATAGGCAGGGTCCCACATCGCCCGCGTCGAATCCAGCCGCACCTGCTGCTCCCCGGTGTCGCCCGCCGTGGTCAGCCCTACGCCCGTGCCGTTGTAGCTCGCGCCGAAATATCCATGCAGATCCAGATAATCCAGCAGCCGCAGATGGTTCTGCGCCTCGTACTGCGCGAATTGCTGCAGGTAATACTCAAGCAGCGGCACCCCGCCGTGCGCCTCGCGGTCTACGGGATTGCTCCACGGCTGATAACAGGGCCCTCCGCCCACCGTCCATCCGGCCTCCACGTCCTTTTTCGAGTAGAAAAAGGTCCACCACCACGAATCAACCGGGCCGCTCACTTCCGCCGTCGGATCCTGCGCCTTCATCGCCGCCGCGTAGGTCAGCCCCTTCGACACCAGTTCGTCGTAGGTGAACGGCCCGGTATAGGGAGCCGGCGGCGTGGTCGGCCCCGCATTGCGGAGGTCTCGATGCGTGGCGTCCCACCACTCGGGCTCATTGTCCAGATCGTAGATCGCGATGCCGCCCTGGGCCGCCGTGCCGAACTTTCCGACCAGATACTGCATCCACTTCGTCGTCCACGAGTCGTCAATCTGGAAGCTCGTGTCCGTCGGATCGTTCACCACCGCGTCGCCATTCGCGAGCACGCCATTTCCGCAATTCGCGTTGTAGGGATCGGTCTGCTGCTGCGCGCCGTATTTCGCCACCGCATAGCTGCATGCCTGTTGCCGCGTCGTCGTCCATCCAATCAGCGGCATCGTTCCCAGCGTCAGCGTGTGGGTCTGCTCGTCCTGCTCCACCTCGCTGTTGAACTGGCTGGTGTCTGGATACGCCGTGTTCGAGTTGGGATCCGTTTCGAAATACCAGTCCGCCGCCGCATTCGACACATCGGTCAGATAGTTGTAGCGGGTGGCCGCGTCGCCGCCCCATCGATCCACCGGCAAATCCACAAGCGCCGCCGCCGTGGATGCGACCCCCCAGCCATTCATTCCGTAAATGAGCGGACTAATCGGCCGTGTGGGGTTCCCCGCATCCACCGTCAGCGCCGGCCCCGCCGCCGCCGCCGGTGCGACCAGCGTGACCGTCGCATGGCCTGAAACCGCTGCATCACCCGCTGCGGTTGCCGTGACCGTGACCGAAGGCGGCGCGGGATACGGCGTCACGTACAAACCCGAGTTGCCGATGGTTCCCACTCCGCCGGCCCAGCCCGGTGGTCCCGCCGCTGCCCAGGTGACGCCGGTGTTATACGCACCGGTTCCGTTCACCGTTGCGGTGAACTGCACCGTCGCCCCGATGGTCGCCGTCGGCGCAGCCGGAGTCACCGCTACGCTGGTG
>JBARMS010000115.1:0-4393 GCA_049802575.1 Acidobacteriaceae bacterium
CTGCAGGGCAAAGCCGGCGATCCGCCGTCGCCGGTCGGCATGGGGGTCGCCGACCTCACCGCGTCGTTCCACATCGTCGGCGCCATTCTCGCCGCGCTTTACGACCGCAGCCGCACCGGCCTCGGCCAGCGCATCGACATCAACCTGCTCAACTCGATCCTCTCGCTCGCCACGCAGGAGATCACGCTTTACCTGAATACCGGCAAAATTCCGGAACGCAGCGCCGCCGGCATCGGCCATCCCTGCGTCGGCGCGCCCATGGGCATCTACAAGACGAAAGACGGCTACATCGTGGTGGCCATGATGCCGCTGGACAAGATTGCCGAGCTGGTCGGCGTCTCCGGTTTCGAGGGCAACGACTCCCGCAACGTCATCGACAACCGCGACGACGTGAAGCGCCGGCTCGAGCCGGGGTTCGCCACAAAAACGACCGCCGAGCTGGTCGACCTCTTCCTGGAGCACGACATCTGGGCCGCACCGGTCAATACTTTCCCCCAGATGGAAAACGACCCCCAGGTGGTCCACAACGAAAGCATCGTCAGCTTCGACCACCCCAGGGTCCCGCACTTCCGCACCATCGGGCCGCCGGCTCGGTTCAGCCGCACGCCCTGCGAATTTCGCCGCCCCCCGCTTCTCGGTGAACACGCCAACGCGATTCTCGGGGAAATGGGCTACAACGAGTCTGAAATCGAGCAGCTTCTTCAGGACGGGGTCGTCTCCTCCGCACAGGAGCCGGCTTGATTCGTCTGCGCGGCATGACCTGGAAGCACGACCGCGGCTTGGCTCCTATGTCGGCGACGGCAAAGGAGTTCGCGGCGTCGCATCCCGGAGTGGCGATCGAATGGGAGGCGCGCAGCCTGAGCGAATTCGGGGAAGCGCCTATTGCGGGGCTGGCGGGCCAATATGATTTAGTCGTACTCGACCACCCCTACATGGGAGACCTCGCCCGGTCGCGAGCTTTTCTGCCGCTCGACGAGCAGCTGTCGCCGGGACAGCTTCAGCGGTTTGCTGCCGACAGCGTGGGCCCGTCGTACGCAAGCTATTCCATGGAGGATCATCAGTGGGCGCTCGCGATTGATGCGTCGGCCCAGGTGGCTGGCTACCGCCCCGATCTGCTTGAAAGGGGAGGGGTCAAGGTACCCGTGACTTGGGACGACGTCTTCGCGATGGCGGCAATTCGCCCCGGCTTCGTCTCGCTGCCGCTTTTCCCGCTCGATGCGCTGCTGGCTTTCTTCTCTCTCTGCGCCAACGCGGGCGATCCGCCGTTTCAAACCGGGGAGAGCGTCGTCGCTCGAGACACGGGGGAGCTTGCGCTGGAGAAGCTGCGCCGTCTGAAGAGCTCATCCGTCGCTGAGGCGACCCTGCAGAATCCTATCGCTGTTTGGGAAGAGATGAGCAGAACGGATAGGATTGCATACTGCCCTCTCGCCTTCGGCTACTCGAACTACGCCCGCCCCGGCTACCGCGGCCGCCGACTCGCTTTTGCGCCCATGCCTTCGGCTGGACACGGACCTGTCGGCGCGACCCTGGGCGGAGCTGGTCTTGCCATCTCGGCCAACTGCCTGCACCGCGAGATCGCTCTGGAATACGCCACGTTGGTCGCGGGCGCCGACTGCCAGAGCAACCTGTACGTCGAATCCGGAGGGCAGCCGGCCAGCAGAGCTGCGTGGACGAGCGACAATGCCAACGTACTGACCGGTGGGTATTTTGTCACTCTCCTGCCGACCCTGGATCACGCCTGGCTCCGTCCGCGTCACGCTGGATTTGGTCCGTATCAGAACCTGGCGGCCGAGGTTATCTCTCGATTCCTCAATGGGAAAGCCACCGCCCGCGAGGCCCTGGCCGAGCTCGACCGAGTCCCCCGCCATCGGCCCGCAAAGCAATAGACGCAGCGAACACGGGACCCCAAAGGCGATCGCCTGAGCGAGCCTCCATCACACGGTCACGCTCTCCTGGTATTCCCCAAAGACCTCGCGCAGCGTCGAGGCGATCTCCCCGACCGTGGCGTAACTCTCCACCGCCTCCAGAATCGCCGGCATCAGGTTGGCCCCGGTCCGCGCCGAGTTGCGCACCCAATGGAGCGCCGTTTCCCACCGGGCGCGATCCCGCCTGGCCCGCAGCGCGCGGACCCGCTCCACCTGCCGCCGCTCCAGGACCTCGTCGATGCGCTGGGTCGGAATCCCCGGCTCATCCTTGCGCGTGAACCGGTTTACGCCCACCACCACCGCCGAGCCTTTGTCGATGGCCTGCTGCGTCGCGTAGGCCGCGTTTTGGATTTCCTGCTGCACCCAACCGCGTTCGATCGCCGGCAGCATCCCACCCAGCGCCTCAAGCTGATCAAAATAGCCGAGTACCTGCTCTTCGATCCGGTTCGTCATCGACTCCAAGGCGTACGACCCTGCCACCGGGTCCACCGTCTGCGCCACACCGGTCTCGCACGCGATAATCTGCTGGGTTCGCAGGGCGATGCGGGCCGCCTCCTCGGTTGGCAGCGCCAGCGCCTCGTCATACCCGTTGGTATGGAGTGACTGCGTGCCGCCCAGCACCGCCGCCATGGCCTGGATCGCCGTCCGCACGATGTTGTTCTCCGGCTGCTGCGCCGTCAGCGTCGAACCGGCGGTCTGGGTGTGGAACCGCAGCATCCACGACCGCGGATTCTTTGCCACAAACCGCTCCTGCATGGTCCAGGCCCAGATTCGCCGTGCTGCCCGAAACTTGGCCACCTCTTCGAGGAAGTTGTTGTGAGCATTGAAGAAAAACGACAGCCGCGGCGCAAACCGGTCTACATCGAGCCCTGCATTTATGGCCGCCTGTACGTATTCCATCCCATTGGCGAGCGTGAACGCGACTTCCTGCGCTGCCGTCGATCCCGCCTCCCTCATGTGGTAGCCGGAGATCGAAATCGTATTCCACTCGGGCACGGTCTCCCCCGCCCACGCGAAGATATCGGTGACGATCCGCATCGCGTGCCGCACCGGATAGATGTAGGTCCCGCGGGCGATGTACTCCTTGAGCACATCGTTCTGCACTGTGCCGGAGAGCCTCGTCACGTCCGCTCCCGCCCGGCGCGCCACTGCGACGTAGAGCGCCAGCAGGATGCCGGCCGTCGCGTTGATGGTCATCGAGGTGGAGATGAGGTCCAGAGGGATCCCCGCAAAGAGCCGCTCCATGTCCTCAATCGAATCGATCGCGACGCCGACCTTGCCCACTTCGCCGAGCGCAAAGGGCGAATCCGAATCGTACCCGATTTGCGTCGGCAGATCGAAGGCCACGGACAGCCCCGCCGTCCCCTGCGCCAGCAGGTAGTGGTAGCGGCGATTGCTCTCTTCCGCGTCGCCCATGCCCGCGTACTGGCGCATCGTCCACAGGCGCCCGCGATACAGGGTGGGCTGGATGCCGCGCGTGAAGGGAAACTCCCCGGGAAAGCCGAGGTCCCGCTCCGGCTCGAACTCCGCCAGATCGTCGGCGGTATAAAGCGATTTCGGGGCTTCCGCCATGGTTCAGGGCCTCAGGATAAGCACAGCTCGATCCGTATCGTTCAGGAATTCTGCCACACGAACCGCCTGGGCGCGAAGGAGTCGCTCGGCGACTGCGGTTGGATAATCACACCCGCGAAGCCAGATCACCTTGGGTAGAGGGCCCAGCGTTACTGCCAATTCGTAAAAATCCCCGTCGGCGGTAACAATTGCAAAGCCATTCTTTCCAGCAAAGCTCCATATTTCCTCGTCCTGAGAGCGCAAGAGCTTTTCGTCGGCTACATGAGAACTGCCCGGGAACAAGTCTTTCAGCCGCGGCGACCAGCCGCCGGGAGAGATTCTCATCGAACAGGAGCTTCACAATGCGACGCGCCGGCCAACCCATGCTGCGTAGTCAAAGACCGCCGGAAAGTCCTCAGGCTCGAGCTCCGGATAGTCCGCCAGTATCTCGTCCCTGCTTCTTCCTGCCGCCATCCAGTCGAGGATCTCCCAGACCGTAATGCGCAGCCCGCGGATACAGGGCTGCCCCGACCGCTTGCCCGGCTCGACCGTGATGCGTATCTCACTCATGGCGCATATTCCGCTGTCTATCGTACTGCTTTCTCACCCGGAGCGAGCCCGAACCGAAAATCTGCTGGGTACAATCCAGGAACCCGGTACCATTCACCGGCAACGTGCCTCTACCGCAGCCCCTTCTTCTTCGCCTTCCAGAACGAGCTTGCCGTGAACCACGCAAACACCAGCCCGAGCCCCACGTAGACCGCCGCATGGCGGTCGCGCCATCCTGCGCCACGCATGGTCATCCAGGCATGGCCCAGAAAGAAGATGGCGAAGAGCGCGAAGAACACCCCGAAAATCTCGAGGGCCAGCACCCGGCTGGCTTTGGCCACGGGTTGCAGCATCGCCCCGGTGAAGCG
>JBARMS010000116.1:0-16585 GCA_049802575.1 Acidobacteriaceae bacterium
GAAGCGGCCAGGGAAGAAGCGGCCAGGGAAGAAGCGGCCAGGGAAGAAGCGGCCAGGAGAATAGAGTTGAAACATCAGCGAAACGCGCCCCGTCCCTGCTAATCGTCTTTGGCGAACAGTCTCCAGCTAACAGTTTCTAGCTAAGAGGTTCTTGCTAACAGGGTCTAGCTAAGAGTTTTCCAGCTAACAGGTTCTTGCTAACCGTTCTCGCCCTGGCCGCTTCTTCCCTGGCCGTTTTCCCCCTGGCAGCTTTTGCCCTGGCAGTTTTTCCCCTCGCCGCCTCGCCTCACCGCGTCGCGGTCCATGCCTGCCAGAAGACCACCGCCATCATGAAGAGGAGATACAGGCGCAGCGCCCACAGCAGGAACAGCTCGCCCCCGCGCAGTTGCCGCCGCGGCACCGAGACATTCTTCGCCGCGACGAGCTGGTCGTGCTCCAGCGTGGACAGCACAAACCCCGCCTCCGCGTTGCTCACGTGTTCATGGATCTTTGTCATCGCTCCTCGACCACCGGGTGCCCCACATCTGCGCGGGTTTCGCAGATGGGAGATCCCTCAACCCTCAATGCCTTCCCAGCCACGCAAACGCCTGCGGCGCCACCACGCTCAATCCGTAGAGCACGCCCGCCGCGGTCAGCAGCACCACCACAATCGCGGCCAGCGCATTGGCCCATCCCGGGCTTCTCACGCCGCCCATGATCTCCTTGTCGTTGACCAGCAGATACAGAAACACCAGCGCCGGCGGCATGGCCAGCACCGCGACCACGTTGACCACCAGCACGACAAACACCAGTGGCAATCCCGGAATGAGCACAATCGCCGCCGCCGCGGCCGCGCACAAACACAGCACCGCGTAGAACGACTTGCCCTCGCTCACCGGCAGGTTGAGGCTGTGCGGCCGCCGCGCCACCTCGCCGTACGCATAGGCCGACGACGTGGAGATGGTGATGGACGCCACGATCCCCGCTTCCACCATGCCCAGCGCAAACAGCGCCGCGCCGAACCGCCCGATATAAGGGATGAGCGCCTGCGCAAACTGCGCCGCCTCGAAGTTCCCGGCGCTGATGTGGCCGAAGAGCGGGGCCGTGGCGATGATGGTGCCCACCGCCGCCGCCGCAGCCAGGCCCGCGCCCAGCACCGTATCGATGCGCCCAAAGTGGATGTCCTTCGTGGTCATCCCCTTGTCCACCGTCGCGCTCTGCTGGAAGAACAGCATCCACGGCGTCACCGTCGCGCCAATGTCGGAGAGAATGATGAGCACCGTGTCTTTGCTGAGCCCAGGCAACGGCTTCCAGGTGAAAAGCGCGTGCCCCATCGCGCCCCAGTGCGGATGCGCCATGAGCGCCACGGGAATGAAGATGAGGTTGAACGCCGCGGCCGCGAGCGTCACGCGCTCCCACGTCCAGTAGCGATGGCTGAGCAACGCGGAGTACAGAATGGCCAGCGCGATCAGGATCGCCGCCCATGGCGGCACGCCGAAGAACCCCAGCCCCGCGCGGACGGCGATGAACTCGGTGATCAGCGTCAGAAAATTGCCGATGCCGAGGTCGATCATCGAGAACCAGCCCCAGAACGGCCCGAAGCGCTCGAAGATCAGCTCCGCGTGGCCGCGATGCGTCGCCGCGCCCAGCCGCACCGTCATCTCCTGGACGACCAGCGCCATGGCGAAGGTGAGCACCACGAAAGGAAGAAAGAAGCCGATGCCGAATTTCGCGCCCGTCGCCGCGTAGGAGAGCATGCTGGGGCCGTCGTTCTCGCCCAGCATCACCAGGATACCCGGCCCGATGAGCAGCCACAGCAGCCACATTTGCGACCGCAGCCCGCGTCCCCGGCGCGCCTTCCACACGCGATCGCGGTCGCGGGCCCGGTCGATGTCCTCGTGGGTGACGACCATGGGCGCTTCGGCCGCCGGCGTCACGCGCGCCGCAGCCCTCCGCATCCTACGTCCGGATTGTGTGCCCACACCCATCCCTGCGTGGATTCCTGCTGTTCTCTGATGACTGATGAAGGTTCCGGGACGGCTCGGATGCCTATCCCGCCAAACCCCGGAGTGACCGCTGCTGTTCCGAGTCTACGGTGACGATGCGCGCTTGTAAACTATAGTTAATGTCCGATTGTTAAGAAATGTTCACATGCGCCGGAGGGCGTTCCGGCGGCTTCGAGCCCGGGCCCCGCGCGAGTACCATCGGAATCGTGGAAAAAGACAAGCCGGACATGCTGCGCATCGATCCCGCCGACCAGGCCCCGGAAAACCTCTACAAGCTGATGATCGGCGTCATCGTCCCGCGCCCCATCGCGTTCGTCTCCAGCCTCGATGAGCACGGCGTCCGCAATCTGGCGCCCTTCAGCTATTTCACCGGCTGCAGCACCAACCCGCCGGTGGTCTGCTTTGTCACCGCCGTCCGCCCCGGTCCGCGCCCGCAAAAAGACACGCTCCACAACGTGCTCGCGACTCAGGAATTCGTCGTCAACATCGTCTCCGAAGAGTTCGCCGACCGCATGAACGCGACCTCCGCCGAAGTCCCGCCCGACGTCGACGAATTTGCGCTGGCCGGCCTCACGCCGCTCCCGAGCGAGTTGGTCCGCCCGCCCCGCGTCGCCGAAAGCCACGTCCACATGGAATGCCGGCTCCGCCAGGTGATCGCGATCAGCGATCGCCCCGGCGGCGGCAACCTCATCCTCGGCGACGTCCTCCGCTTCCACATCGATCCGGACATCGTCGACAACTTCAAAGTCGATCCGGACAAGCTGCGCGCCATCGGCCGTATGGGCGGTCCGACGTACGTGCGCACCCGCAACCGGTTTGAGATGCAGCGGCCGAAGTAGCCGCCCGCGCTCTCTGTGCCAGCCGCCGCGATTCGTTCTAAAATGTCGGTGAGGCCGATGCGCAAACCCCTCCAGTTTCCGCCGCTCCTCCGGCGCTTCCGCCGCGGCCGTCCCGATCGCGGACGACGCACTTCGTAAAGCCGCACCCCATGCGCACCGACGCCCTGCTTTGCGTGCCCCCGCCGGGCAGGCTCGGCAAGCGATGACCCCGCGCCTCAGCCCACGAAAGGAATCGCCATGACGACCCGCCACTCCGAGCTCAAAGCCGGCGGCAAGACCTACGAGATCTTCCGCCTCAGCACCATCGAGAAAAACGGCATCAGCCTCACGCGCCTGCCCTACAGCCTGCGCATCCTGCTCGAAAACCTGCTCCGCTACGAAGACGGCAAGTCCGTCACCGCCGACGACATCGACTTTCTCGCCAAGTGGGATCCCAAAGCCGAACCCTCCCGCGAGATCTCCTGGATGCCGGCCCGCGTGCTCATGCAGGACTTCACCGGCGTCCCCGCCATCGTCGATCTGGCCGCCATGCGCGACGCGATGAAGGTGCTGGGCGGCGATCCGCAGAAGATCAACCCGCTGCAGCCGGCCGAGCTGGTCATCGACCACTCCGTGCAGGTGGACGAGTACGGCACCGGCAACGCCTACTCGCTCAACGCCGCGCTCGAGTTCCAGCGCAACCGCGAGCGCTACGCGTTTCTCAAGTGGGGCCAGACGGCGTTTCGCAACTTCTCTGCCGTGCCGCCGGGCATGGGCATCTGCCACCAGGTCAACCTCGAGCATCTCGCGCGCGTGGTCTTCACCACGTCGGGATCGAAGCCGCAGGCTTACCCGGACACCCTGGTCGGCACCGACTCGCACACCACCATGATTAACGGCCTCGGCGTGCTCGGCTGGGGCGTCGGCGGCATCGAGGCCGAGGCGGCGATGCTCGGGCAGCCCATTTCGATGCTGGTGCCGCAGGTGGTCGGGTTTAAGCTGACCGGCAAGCTGCGCGAAGGCGCGACGGCCACCGATCTCGTCCTCACCGTGACGGAAATGCTGCGCAAGCTGGGCGTCGTGGGCAAGTTCGTCGAGTTCTACGGCCCCGGCATCGCGGAGCTGCCGCTCGCCGACCGCGCCACCATCGGCAACATGGCCCCCGAGTACGGCGCCACCTGCGGCCTGTTTCCGGTGGATGCGGAGACGCTGCGCTACCTGCGCCTCACCGGCCGCAGCGCCGAGCAGATCGCGCTCGTCGAGGCGTATTTCAAGGAGCAGGGGCTCTTCCATACGCCTGACGCGCCCGAAGCCGAATACTCGCAGACGCTCGCGCTCGATCTCGCCACCGTTGAGCCCAGCGTCGCCGGACCCAAGCGCCCGCAGGATCGCGTCCTGCTGCGCGACGCCGGCGCCAGCTTCAAAAAACAGCTTCCGTCGCTGATCGGCCCCAACGCCGGCAAGCTCGGCGAGCGCCAGGCGCAGCGCTGGGAAGGCGAAGGCGGCCACATGTCCGCGAATGGAAATGTGCAATCGACGCACGCCGCTGCGGAGCCCGGTGGCAACGGGCACATCGCGCACACCGTGAAGGAGCGCTTCGGCGTCGATGTCGATCCCTATCTCGACCACGGCTCCATCGTGATCGCTGCGATCACGAGTTGCACGAACACCTCGAACCCCTCGGTCATGGTCGCCGCCGGTCTGCTCGCGAAGAAGGCGGTCGAGAAAGGCCTCAGCGTTCCGCCGTGGGTCAAGACGTCGCTCGCTCCCGGCTCCCGCGTCGTCACCGACTATTACGACAAATCCGGCCTGACCGAATGGCTCGATAAGCTGCGCTTCAACACAGTCGGCTACGGCTGCACCACCTGCATCGGCAACTCCGGCCCGCTGCCCGAAGACGTGGCGAAGTCGATCGAGGACCACGGCCTCGTCGCGGTCAGCGTGCTCAGCGGCAATCGCAACTTCGAGGGCCGCATCAACTCCGACGTGCGCGCCAACTACCTCATGTCGCCTCCGCTGGTCGTCGCCTACGCGCTCGCCGGCCGCATCGATCACGACTTCGACAACGCGCCGCTGGGGAAAGACAAGTCCGGACAGCCTGTCTTTTTGAAGGACATCTGGCCGTCGCAGCAGGAAGTGTCGCAGGTGATCGCGTCGTCGATTTCATCCGACAGCTACACGAAGGAGTACGCGACCGTCACCCACGGCGACGCCAACTGGCAGAAGCTCAGCTTCCCCACGGGCGATGTTTACCAGTGGGAGCCGGACTCGACCTACATCCGCAAAGCGCCGTATTTCGACGGCATGCCCGCGCAGCCCGCGCCGGTCGAGGAAATCAGTGGCGCACGCGTGCTCGCCGTCCTCGGCGACTCCGTCACCACCGATCACATCTCGCCTGCCGGATCGATCAAGCTGAACGGCCCGGCCGGGAAGTACCTCACCGAACACGGCGTCAAACCGGCTGACTTCAACTCCTACGGTTCGCGCCGCGGCAATCACGAGGTCATGGTCCGAGGGACGTTTGCCAATGTGCGCCTGCGCAACAAGCTCGCGCCGGGGACGGAAGGCGGCGTCACGCGGCTGCTGCCCGAAGGCGAACCGATGTCCATCTTCGACGCGTCGGTGAAGTACGCCGAGCGCGGCACGCCTCTGATCATCCTGGCCGGCAAGGAATACGGCTCCGGCTCCTCGCGCGACTGGGCGGCCAAGGGCCCGCGGCTGCTCGGTGTGTGGGCCGTCATCGCGGAGAGCTTCGAGCGCATTCACCGGTCCAACTTGGTGGGGATGGGCATCCTGCCGCTGCAGTTTGAGGCTGGCCAGACCGTCGAATCGCTCGGCCTGACGGGCGAGGAGACCTACGACATCGTCGGCCTCATCCCGCGTTTGAAGTCGAAGTTCGCGGAGGGACACACGGTGGCTGTCCGCGCTACTGACGCGTCGGGCAAGACCAAAACCTTCGAAGCGCGCGTCCGCATCGATACGCCGCAGGAGATCCTCTACTTCGAGCACGGCGGCATCCTGCAGTACGTGCTGCGGCAGCTGGCGGCACAGAAGTAGTCGGCGCAAAAAGCAGCGGCCACCCTCGGGTGGCCGCTTTCCTTTGGGACGCAGATCACCTTCAGGCAGCCATTCGATGCGCCCGCTGCTCCGCCATCCGGGTCGCCATGGCGGAAACGCCAAACGCAATCCCCGTCACCAGCGTCGTCGAGAGCAGATCATTCCGGTAGAAGGGCAGTCCCGCCGCGTAGCACAGGCTCAGCCCGCCCAGCGTGTGCGGATACATCACGCTGCTCGCCCACACCGCATAGTTGCTGACCAGGAAGAAGCTCGTCGACGCCAGCACCGGCGCGCCGATCAGCCGCGTCACGGTGACGCGCCGCAGCAGGATCCGCCCCAGCACCACGGCCGCCACGTACCACACCCACGTGATCAGATAGTCGCTCGTGTGCCAGGCATAGTGGTAGAACGAAGTCGTCAGCCAGACATCCGTCGCCATGAGCGCCACGACCGGAGCGATGGCCTCGCGCAGCGGCCGCCGCGCGCCGAAGAACAGCAGCCCGCCGCCCACCGCCGTAAAGTTTAGCCACGGATGCGGCACCACCCGGCTCAACACCGCCACCACGATCAGCAAATATGCGCCCATTGCACCCTCAGCACCCGAAATTCGTTCTGTTCCATTCTGCGGACCTGCGACCCCGCCGGTCAAGGCGGTCTCTCCGCCCCCTCGCGCCGCAGACCCAGTTCTCTACCCTAAACCCTATCCCCTATACCCTACCCCCTATACCCTGTTCTTCTCACTTTTGCTCTTCTCCGCTCATAAACATTCCCTCTATCTCATTCTGCGGCCCCACATACACCCACCCGCCGAGCGGCGGATTGTTCACCCCCTCCGACCGCTTCATGGTCATCGCCCCGTGCCCGAAGCGCAAATCTTCAAACTCCACCGATTGCCAGTCCGCTCTCGGCGCAAAATCGGCGCCCGGCGCCTGCACCGGGCCCAAATCTGTCGTCAGCGGCCACGAAGACCAGCTGAGATACACCCTTCCCAGCCAGGACTGCTTCGCCGCGGCGACCGCCGGAGTCACCGGCGGCTTATAGATCACGTTCGAGTCGTCGGTCGTCACCTGGTCGCCGAGCGTGCGCACTTCCGCGGTCTGGTAGTAGTCCTGCGTCTCAAGCAGCACATGCCAACTAAATGGGCTGAACATGCGCGGTTCGGCCGCCGCGCGCAGCAGCGGTTCGCGCGTGTAACTGCCGGTGCGCGCCAGTTCCAGCGCGTGCGCGTGCTCGGCGTTGCGCACGCCCCACCACACCACAATGAGCGACAGCGCCGCAATCGCCCATCCGCGCCCGCGAAACAGCTGCTTCTTCGCGCCAATCTCGCGATCGGCCAGGCCCAGAATCCCCGGAACCACCAGCGCGCCCAGCAGCAGCAAAAAGATCACCGGATCGAAGATGAAGACGATGCTCCACGCGTACCAGTGCGCATTGAAGGGAAAGAACGGCCGCAAGCCATAGTTGTTGGTGAAGTCGAGCAGCAGATGGCTCAGGTGCGCGATCATCGCCAGCACCCAGATCAGCCACCAGCGCGGGGGAATCACCGGATCTTTCCTCCGCAGGCGGTGGACCCCCCATACCAGTCCCGTGATGATGAGCGCCATCACCGGCGCGGCGACGAGCGTATGCGTGATGCCGCGATGATGCTGGAACCCCGCCACCGGCCCGCGCAAGCCCCACAGGATATCGATGTCCGGAGCCTCGGCGGCCAGCGTCATGGCCAGCGTCGCGTAGGCAGTCTTGCGGTTGAAGCCGGAGCGCCCAAGGCACGCCCCGGTCAAAAAATGCGTGACAGGTTCCATAGCGTCTTACAGGAAGTTAAATCAGCGGAAAACGTTCGGCGGAATGCTGACAGCGAAAAACTGTTAGCGGACAACTGCCAGCCAGGCGGTGTCAGCGGAAAACTTTCAGCGAACAACGGTCAGCGAAAAACTATCAGCCAGATACTGTCGGCGAAGGTTTGGCCCCAAACAGTGGGCGCCGCATCGACGGGCGGCGCTCCTCTGCATTTCCTACCAGCTACCCGCTACACGCTGCCCCTATACCAGCTTCGCGTCCAGCGTGATGTTCGTATTCCCTTTGAACAGCTTGGAAATCGGGCAGCCATTCTTCGCGTTGTTGGCCGCGGTCTCAAAGCTCTGCTCGTTCGCGCCCGGCACCTTCGCCCGCGTGGTCAAATGGATCGCCGTGATGGCGAATCCATCATCGGTCTTTTCGAACTTCACTTCCGCCGTCGTCTCCAGCGACTCGGGCGTCAAATTGGCGTTGCCCAGCTGCGCGCTCAGCGCCATGGTGAAGCATCCCGCATGGGCCGCGGCAATCAGCTCTTCGGGATTCGTCCCGACTCCGCTCTCAAATCGGGTTCCAAATGAATATTGCGTTTCCCTGAGCACGCCGCTCTGGCTGGAAATCGTGCCTTTGCCGTCCTTCAAACCTCCGCGCCATACGGCGCTCGCCGTGCGTAGCATACTTCTCTCCTTATTTTGATCGGTTTCTGGTGCTGGATTCCCCGGAAGGAATCGTGCCGCATCGTGCTGATTGAATCGTAATCACTGAGATGCGTGGCTGAACAGGATGGAACGCCTGCGCGGCCCTCCCGGTGCGGACCCGGGAGCGGGAGGAACAGCGCGCCCGCACCATGATATGCGATTTTGCGGGTCGCGGGTCCGTCCAGGTCAGGTGCTGGTTCCCAGAAATTGCAGACGCGCGAGCAGACGATCCAGGAATGCCTGGACCAGGGGAGCATTGGCGACTGCCTTTGGCAGTTCGCCGCGCCGCTTCATCAGCGATTGGTATCCGTCGCGGCCCATGATGAGGGTGGCGAGCACCAGCCGATGCCCGTCCTGGGAGCTAACCTGGTCGATGCGAGCCGAAAGTACAGCGCAATCGCGGATGAATTGATGGAGCAGATCGGGGGGAGACGTGATCTCCACAGGGCACCTCCGGAGAAGCCAGTGCCGCGTGTAGGTCAGGAGAGGAAACCCAAAATTCAAAGGAAGCGGCACGCCCCCTGAAGGGAACTCCTGTTCAGAATGAGTCTGCCCGGATTCGGGCCGCAGAGATGTGACTGTCGTCACGCCTGGCGGAGGCCCATCGTCTCGACGGCAGAAGCTTGATTTCAGGGGTCTGTCCCGGCAATCCGCGCGATTCGAGCGAAGTCATCCTCCTCGCCTGACCGGCCAGGCATCGCCCGCGATCGCACGTTGCGGACAAACGGCGCGGGCGAGAGATTTTCAAGCCGATCCACTGCCGATTTGCGGCTGCGCGCCACCGTTCGCGCGCCCGCTGCCCCGTTCTCGCGCAGCCGTGCTCGCGTTGCCGTGCTCGCGTATCATGGACTTCGCCAGGCTCATGAATTCTTACTCCATCGGCGTGGACCTCGGAGGGACCAACCTCCGCATTGCCGCCGTCACGCCGGGCGGCGACCGGCTCGACTCGATCGCGCTGCCCACGCGCCTCGATGCCGGCCCGCACGCTGTCCTCGACGACATGGCCGGCGCCATCCGTCGCATCATCGACGGGCAAAATGGCCGCGGCCTGCTGGGCGTCGGCGTGGGCAGCCCCGGCCCGCTCGAATTGCCCGAGGGCGTGCTCCATCACCCGCCCAATCTGCCCGGATTCGACGGCCTCAGCCTCCGCGTGGAAATGGAACAGCGCCTCCGCCGCCCGGTTCACGTCGGCCACGATTCCAGCCTGGCCGCCTACGGCGAATGCATCCTCGGCGCCGGCCGCGCCTTTGGCGCTCGCTCCCTCTGCATGTACACCCTCGGCACCGGCGTCGGCTCAGGCATCGTGCTCGACGGCCGCATCTGGCATGGCATGCAGGGAGCCGCCGGAGAATCCGGCCACGGTCCGCTGCTGCCCGACGGCCCCCGCTGCCCCTGCGGCGCGCGCGGCTGCCTCGAGATGTACGCCTCGGCCACCGCCATCGTGCGCCGCGCCCATCAGCTCGGCATTGCTGCGCCCACACACGCCGCGCTCACCTCGTCGGCGGTCGCCCAGCTGGCGACGGATGGCGATCCGCGCGCCCTGCAAATCTTCGACGAAGTCGGTCTCGCCCTCGGCCTCTCGCTCGCCCACCTGGTCAACGCGCTCGATCTGCCCCTCTACGTCATCGGCGGAGGCGCGGCAGCGGCGTGGCCGCTCTTCGCAGAACGCATGTTCGCGACCCTCCGCGAGGGCAGCTACGTCTACCGCATGTCGATGCCCGCCGATCCCAATGTCTTCGAGCCGGGCAAAACCCACGTCGCCCCCTCCCAGCTCGGCGGCGACGCCGGCATCCTCGGCGCGGCGCTGCTGCCGGTCGACACCGGAGTCCCCCAGCCGGCGTAACGAGTCGCTGTTGGCTACACGCTACACGCTATCCGCTACAAGCTACCCTCGCATACAATCCGCCCATGCTCCCGCACTTTAGCGCCCCACGCCCGGCGCGATGGGCAGAGGTCCGCGCCCGCGCGCGGCATCCCGCACTGGTCCCGGTCTTCGCCTTTGACTGGACCTGGCAGTGGCTCGCCTGGCTTCTCGGCAACTGGAGCTTCCTCCAGGTTCTCGAATACCTCGGCAGCTTCTCGGTGCTGATCGCCGTCATTTTCTGGTTCAGCGAATCCGGCCAGCGCGTCCAGCAGCGCCATTACCAGGCGTGGCAGGTCATCAATACGGCCCAGGGGAAAGGCGGCAGCGGCGGCCGCATCGAAGCCCTCGAGCAGCTCAACGCCGATCGCGTCCCGCTCACCGGTGTCGATGTTTCCTCCGCATTTCTTCAGGGCATTCGCCTCTCCGGCGCCCGGCTCGCCCGCTCCAGTTTCGGCTCCGCCGACCTGCGCGACAGCGACCTGCACACGGCCGATTTCAGCTGGGCCGATCTCCACTTCGCCAATCTGCGCGACAGCGACCTCGAGCGCACCGTCTTCGAGCACGCCAATCTCGCCGACTGCGATCTCTCCGGCAGCCGCCTTGCCGGAGCACGCTTCGACAGCGCCGACCTCACCGACGCCGATCTGAACAGCGCCGATCTCAGCGGCGCTTTCTGGCAGCGCATCGCCTCGATCCGCGGCGCCAACATCACAGCGGTCAAAAATGCGCCCCCAGGCTTCCTCGCCTGGGCTCTGAACAACGGCGCGGTCCAGAGTCCTGCCGCCCGGTAAACGATACCCAACTTTTCATGGCCTGGCGCCGATCGGCTGTGCTATAACCCTGCTCACCGCTCGCAAGCCCTGCTGGTGTGCAGGCAAATCCGCTCAGGAAAACCCACATGATTTCTCGTCTCGCTCTCCGCGCCACGCTCCCGCTGCTCTTTTCCTTCGCCGTCCTCGCGTCTGCCCAGTCGGACCTCACGCCTCCGCCCATGAAGATGGGGCTCTGGCAGAACGACGTCACCGTGCAGATGTCCGGCATGCCCAACGGGGTGAATATGCCGCCGCGCACCGTCAGCAGCCAGTCGTGCCTGACCCCCGATACCTGGAAAGACGGGATCCGCAACATGCAGGCGCACCGCCAGAATATGGAGGCCAACTGCAGCAAGGCCAACATCCAGCAGGATGGCCATCACTACACCGCCGACGTCACCTGCTCCGGCCAGCAGGGAGTCACGACCGCTATCCACGTCGATATGCAGTTCGACAGCGACGAGAGCATGCATGGCACCACCAGCGCCACCATGAGCGGAGGCAATATTCCCCAGGGCATGTCGATGAACTCCACCATCAAATCGAAGTTCCTCGGCTCCGACTGTGGAGACGTCAAGCCCGGCCAGGGCAAGATGCTCAACTCGCCCGGCGGCGCGCCTCCGTCCTAGCTCGTCCGGTCCTTGCAGAATGCCTCTGCTAGCCTGAGGCCATGCCGCCGGTGCTCGCAACGCCGCGCCTCGTCCTGCGTCCGCTTTCGCTGGCCGACGCCGACGAGATCCAGCGCCTCTTTCCGCAGTGGGAGATCGTCCGCTACCTGGACGCCATCGTGCCGTGGCCTTTCCCGCCCGGCAGCGTTCTCGAGCACCTGCGCGATTCCGCGCTGCCCGCCATGGAACGCGGCGAGGCATGGCACTGGACCCTCCGCCTCCAAACGGCGCCGCAACAAATGATCGGCAGGATTCACCTCGCCCGCGGCGACAGGAACAACCGCGGCTTCTGGCTCGTCCCCGAGCATCACTGCCAGGGACTGACGACCGAGGCCGTCGTCGCCGCCAACGATTACTGGTTCGATGTCCTGGGATTTTCCGTCCTGCGCGCGCCCAAAGCCGTCGCCAACACCGCTTCGCGCCGCATCTCGGAGAAAACCGGCATGCGCATGGTCGAGAGCTTCGAGAAGGAATACGTTTCCGGCCGCTTCCCCTCGGAAATGTGGGAGATCACCGCGGACGAGTGGCACGCCGTCCGCCCGCGCTGGCCCTGGACCACGGCCATCCTGCGCTGAACTCTGCGCCCTGAGCTCAGTGCTCTGCCTTACTGGTCGTCGTCCTGGCCGCCGATGGCGAAGTACCCCTTGCGCGCCTGCACCTTCAGCTCTTCGCTCGGATCCTTGCAGAACACGTCCACCTTGCGGAAGGCCCCGTTCATGTCGTGGTTGGCCGGGATGTACTGCAGCTGGTACTGCGTCCGCAGTTCCTGTTCGATCTGATCGAAAGCATCTTCGAGCCGCTTCCCGTTGTTGCCCACGTTGATCACACGTCCGCCCGTCGCTTCCGTCAGCTGTTTCATGGCGATATCGCCGGTGTATCCCATGCCGTATCCGAAATACTGGGCGCGGTCGGCGATCAGGATCACGTAGATGATGGCGTTGGCGTTCTCCGCCGCGGCAAGGGCTCCTTTGGGCTTGGTCAGGCTGCCCTCGTCCTCGCCGTCGGTCAGCAGAATCATCGCCTTGCGCCCGCTTTCCGACCGCAGCTTGTCATTCGAAACGGTATAAACCGCGTCGTAGAGCAGCGTACCCTTGGGCTGCCCGATCGTCGGCACCGGTCCCTGCCCGATTCCCGGCACGCCCGCCGATCCCCCCCCCGCCGCCGTGTTGATCTGGGTCTTATTGATCGCCCGATCCAGTTCGTGCAGATTGTTCGTGAAATCCTGCTCGAGGTTCACGCCCACGTCGAAGCTGACGATAAACGCCTGATCTTTCGGCCGCAGAATGCGCTTCAGGAAAGCCGTCGCCGACTGCTGCTCGAGCGGCAGAACGTATTGTTGGCTCCCGCTGGTGTCTACCAGAATGCCCAGCGTCAGCGGCTGATTCGCCTCGGCCAAAAAGTTCGTCATCTTCTGCTGCTGCTTGTCTTCCCAAACCGTGCAGTCGTTCTTTGTCAGGTAGGGGATCAAAGCGTTGTGCTTGTCGCGCACCGTAAAGTACTCGGTGACCAGATTCGACGTGACGTGCAGCGTCTCTTTCGGCGAGCTGGTATCCACCGGGTTGCTGTCAGCCGGCACCGTGCTCACCGGCGGCGCGTCGGGTGACGGAGCGGCCTGGCCCCGCGTCAGAGGAACAGCGGCGGTCAACAGGAGAACAGCAAAGCTCAGAACACGCATGCGGCGCACGACCATGTCCTCTTAGACGGAAGCGATGACCGGAGGGTTACTGCGAACAGCACCAGCGAAGCTCTGGTAATCTTGAGCATACGCCTTCAGCATGTGCCCCGGCCCGGACCCGCATCTCAACTCGATGGATGCTGTCCGCCGCGTTTGGGAGATACGAACATGGGTCGGCGCGCTTTGCGGAGTTTTGGTGAAAGATTTGGGGGTTACAGTGGGGGTTGCAGGTTGATCCGCGCAGTTTGGCACATTGCCCTCGCATTTGCGGCGGCCAGTTTGGTGTTGTCAGCAGCAGCGCAGGCTGTCCCCGACGCGCCTCAGCCCCAGGCCCAATCCACGCCCAATGCCCCGGCTCCTAACGCGCCGGCGCCCTCGTCCTCCTCCTCGAATTCGCTCAACAGCCTGACCAGCCAGGTCGCGCCCGGCAAGGGCACGGGTCAATCCGACAACCAGACGCCGGATCAGAGCAATGCCGGCCAGGCTGCGCCCAATCAGAGCACCGGCACCGTCCAGCAGCCCGCCGATGTGACCGGCCCCGACGAGTTCCAGAAAACGCCGCCCATGATGCCCAAGCCCGGCGAAGTGGGACCCACGCCGCCAGCTCCTCCGCCCGTGCCCACCACCAACCCCGCCGACAATGGCGTGCTCACCTTCCGCCAGAACGTCACCGTGGTCGACGTCCCGGTCACGGTTCGCGACAAGCACAACCGCGAAGTCGCCGGCCTGCCGTGGTGGCGCTTCCGCGTTCTTGAGGATGGCGTCCGCCAGCCCATCTGGTGGTTCACCACCGACGCCTATCCGCTCTCCGTCGCCTTCGTCATCGACGACACGCTGCCCGCCGACATCATGCAGAAGGTGAACGCGAGCCTCAGTGGCGTCGCCAATTCGCTGACCCCGGCTGACACGGTCGCGGTCGTCACCTACGCCGGCACCGGCCCCGGGCTGGTCACCGATTTCACCGCCGCCTCCGGCTCGCGCCTGCCCGCCGCGCTGGCCATGGCCAAAAAGCCCGGCGAGGAGATGGGCGTCCCCGAAATGGGCGACCCCATGACCATGGGCCCGCAGATCAACGGCCAGGCGGCCGATCCAACGCTGACGCCGCATCCCGGCAATTCGCTCGGCTTCCAGGTGCCGCAGCGCACCGCCCACCCGCTCAACGACGCCATCCTCTTCGCCGCCGAGCATCTCGCCAGCCAGCCCAAGGGCCGCCGCCGCGTCATCTACGTCGTCAGCGACGGCAAGAACTACCGCAGCAAGGCCAGCTATAAAGAAGTCCTCGAGTATCTGCTGCGCAACAACATCTCCGTCTCCGGCACTGAAGTCGGCGACGCCTCGCTGTGGGGCATCGGCTACCTCGACCGCATGAAGATTCCGTTCCTCCAGCCTGACAACGTGCTGCCGCGCTTCGCCCTGCCCACCGGCGGCGACGTGCAGGCGGAACTGACCGAAAACGGCATCCAGAACGCCTTCGTGCACATCACCGAATCGGTCCGCTCGGCCTACACCATCGACTACATCAGCCACCAGCCCTCGCTGAGCGGCAAGTACCACAACATCGAGGTGCGCGTGGAGGGACTGCCCGGCCTCACCGTCGACGCCAAGCAGGGCTACTACCCCTCCGCGGAAAGCCAGTAACCCGGCACTCCACAAATCCGGGTGCCCCATGTCTGCGCGGTGTTCGCAGACATGGGATTCCACAGAACCGGGTGCCCCATTCAAGCCCGATTTTGGCTTGAGTGGGCATCGCGCTGCAGCGCGATCTGTTTGCAGTGTGCCCCATCCTCGTCGCCAGTCTTGGGCGACAGGGTGGGGATCTTCGCAACGGCGTAACCTCCGTCGACAGGATCGCATCCTGGGTCAGCTAAAATCGCTTTCTCGTGAGAATCCCCGCCATGCCCCGCACCCTGCTCCTCCTCGCGCTCGCCGCCACGATCGCCGCTTCAGCCCAGCAGCATCCCACCTACCCCACCCGCGATTCCCACACGCCGGGCTACGTCCGTGCCACGCAGCTCCCCGACGGCACGCTGCCTGCGCCCACCAGGGACGGCAATTTCATCCTCGGCCCCACGCATCCGCCCGCGCCCGAGATGTCCCCTAACCCGAGCGTGCCCCACGGCGCGGTCATCGAGTTCACCATGACCTCCGACGGCGACCCGTACTACCCAGGCATCGCCCGCGACCCCGGCACCTCTGTCTCTGCCGATCCCGCCCACCCCGAGCGCCCCATCGTCACCACTTCGAACCCGCATCCGTGGACGCGCACCGTCGCCGTCTACGTGCCGCAGCAATACGTCCCCGGCACGCCCGCGCCGTTCCTCGTCGGCGCCGACGGCCCCGACTCTTCGGTCTATCCCGCCCTCGATAACCTCATCGCCGCGCACAAAATTCCCGCCCTCGTCTTCATCTCCATCGCCAACGGAGGCGGCGACGCCCAGGGTTCCGAGCGCGGCCTCGAGTACGACACCATGTCCGGCAAATACGCCGAGTGGGTCGAGCATGTCGTCCTGCCCCTCGCTGAATCGAAGGCCCACGTCACCCTCACCCACGATCCCGACGGCCGCGCTGCCATGGGCGGCAGCTCCGGCGGAGCCGTCTCGCTCATCATGGCCTGGTACCACCCCGAGTGGTATCACCGCGTGCTCGCCTACAGCGGCACATGGATCAACCAGCAGTGGCCCTGGAATCCCGCCACGCCGCACGGCGCCTGGGGATTCGTCGACGATCTGGTGGCCAACTCCCCGCGCAAGCCGATCCGTATCTGGATGGAGGTCGGCGACCGCGACCTCTACAATCCCAACGCCATGCGCGACGGCATGCACGACTGGGTTTTAGCCAACGAGAAGATGGCGGCAGCACTGGCGGCGAAGCATTACCACTACCAGTTTCTGTTTGCAGAAAACGCCGGCCACGTCGACCACGCGACGAAGTTACAAACCCTGCCTGAAGCATTGGAGTACGTATGGCAGGTTATCTCCAAAACTGATCGCCGAGCCGCATCTCCGAAGCAATCACGAAGAACAAAACTTCCAGGTTACCGATTTTTCGGCAGCCCCGAACGCATGCCAGTGAACCAGGTCGGTTTCGTAACAGGGCACGGCTTCACAGCTTGCGGAAAAAGTATCTGCAAAGGGACTGGAAGTGCACAGGGGAACCTGGTAGTAGAGAGATATGCGTGGAGATAACGAGGAGCAGGGAGCGGTGTTCAGCTATGTGG
>JBARMS010000117.1:0-9354 GCA_049802575.1 Acidobacteriaceae bacterium
CGCCTGCGGCGCACGGGGTTGCGCAACCTGGAGCTGGCGTATCCAGGAATGCCGCAGGCGGAGCGCGAGCGCCTGCTGCGCCATCTCTACCGGTATCTGGGCTGGCAACTCGCCGAATTCTGCCAGATGCCGCGGTACACGCGGGAAGACACACGCGACCGGATCCGATACGAGGGCCTGGAGCACTATGTGGCGGCGCGGGGTCGCGGGAAAGGCGTGCTGATCGTGACGGCGCACCTGGGCGCGTGGGAGCTGTCGAGCTTCTGGCACTCGCTCATGGGTTACCCCATGACGATGGTGATCCGGCGGCTCGATAATCCGCGTGTCGATCGCATGGTGAACGGCATCCGCTGCCTGCACGGCAATCACGTGGTCCACAAAGACGACTTCGCGCGGGGGCTGCTGGCGGCCATGCGGCGCGGCGAGACGGTGGGCATCCTGATGGACACGAATATGACGCCGCCGCAGGGGGTCTTTGTGCCGTTCTTCGGCGTGCCGGCCTGCACGGCGTCGGGACTGGCGCGCGTGGCGCTGCGCACCGGCGCGGCGGTGTTGCCGGGGTTCATGGTGTGGGAGCCGGGCGAGAAAAAATACGTGCTGCGCTTCGGAGCGGAGATTCCGCTGGCCGATACCGGCGATGAGGAACGCAACATCGTGGAATCGACGGCGCGCTTTACGGAGGCGATCGAAGCAGCGATCCGGCGCTATCCGGATCAGTGGCTGTGGGTGCATCGGCGCTGGAAGACGCGCCCGGAAGGCGAGGGTCCCGTCTACTGAAAGCGGCGAGCGATGCGAGAGGGTCAGTCGGCCGCGGACTTTGATTGCGCCGAAGATCTCGGGTTCACGTGTGCGCCGGGCGCGGTTGGGTCCAGCACCTCGGCGGCGAGCGGTTTGTCGACACCCTGCTGATTCGTCCAGCCCGGCAGCTCCTCGCTGCCGTAGATGAGCCGTACTCCGCTCGAGAAGGTGAAGTAGCTCCAGATCCACTGGGAGAGCACGGCGAGGCGGTTGCGGAAGCCGATGAGGAAATAGATGTGGACGACCAGCCAGGCGACCCAGGCGGGAAAGCCGCTCCAGAGCGCTTTGAAAGGCCACTCCACTTTGGCAACGGCGGCCATTCGGCCGATGGTGGCCATGTCGCCCTTGTCGAAGTAGCGGAAAGCCGGGCGCGGGTGGTGGTTCAGGTCTGCGCGAATCATTTTTGCCACGTGATCGCCCATCTGCATGGCGGGCTGGGCGACGCCGGGGACCTGATGGCCGTCCTGCTGGAAGTGGGCGAGGTCGCCGCAGACGAAGATTTCCGGGTGACCTTCAGGATTGAGCGTGCTGTTGACGAGGACGCAGCCGCGCTTGTCGGTAGGAACGCCGAGCAGCTTGCCGAGCGGGGAAGCCTCGACCCCCGCGGCCCACAGGGTGACGGCGGCGTCGATGCGCTGATCGCCCACCATGACGAATCCCGGTTCGACGGCGGTGACGTGCCAGCCGGCGTGCACTTCAACGCCCAAGCCTCGGAGCTGTTCCTCGGCTTTGCGCTGCAGGAGGCTGGGATAGGCCGCGAGGACGTGCGGGCTGCCCTCGATGAGCAGGACACGCGCCCGGGCCGGATCGATATGGCGGAAGTCGCGATGCAGGTAATGGCGGGTGATGTCGCTGATCGCCCCGGCCAGCTCGACGCCGGTGGGGCCGCCGCCGATGACGACAAAGTTGAGCGGCGGATGCGTGCCGGTCTCGAGCATCTGACGCTCCGCCAGTTCAAAGGCAAGCAGGACGCGGCGGCGAATTTCGATGGCGTCCTCGATGGTCTTCAGGCCAGGCGCCAGCGGCGCCCATTCATCGTGGCCGAAATAGGAATGGGTTGCACCGGTGGCCAGCATGAGGTAGTCGTAGGCGATTTCGACGCCGCTGCGGAAGCGAACGCGCTGATCCTCGAGGTCGAAGGCGATGGCCTCATCCATCAGCACCTCGGTGTTCGTGCTGTCGCGGAGGATGCTGCGAATGGGCGACGCAATATCGGCCGGAGAGAGCACAGCCAGGCCGACCTGATAGAGCAGCGGCTGAAAGAGGAAGTGGTTGCGGCGATCAACCACCGTCACGTCCACGGGCAGCTTCGCGAGCGCCTTGGCGGCATGCGTACCAGCAAAGCCGCCGCCGATGAGCAGCACCCGGGGCCTCAGTTGCGTCGCTTCCTGTGCCATCGATGCCTCCCTTCGCCGGAGGATTCCCCCCTAGGAAAAGATGCGCGGAACGGGGAAACGATGGATGGAATTGGGGGTTCCGCACCGACTTTGCCGATTCGGAATGCGGGGCCGCGCGAGAATGGTTCACCCGAAGCGGGCGCGACGGACGTCTTGCCGAAAATCCTTGCCATTCATTTCGATGCTCACGCACATCTCAGCAAGGCGGGAGCGCATGCGTTCTCCGATGCGATCGCCGAGACTCTCGTCGCTGGTGACTCGCTCGGTCTTCTCCTTCGTGGAGGCGTTGCGGGACAACGTGCGGGCTTCGGGTAGGTTGGGATAGTTCGTTGTGATCAGGGTGGTGCGTTCGTCGTTGTAACGGGTATTCAGCACCAAAGCGACGGTGTCCCATACCCAGTCGGTAGGCTTCGCCGCGCCGAGTTCATCGAGCACCAGCACCTCGGCATCGAAGACCGGCTTCAAGATTTCCATTTCGGTGGTGGCGACCTGCGGATTATAGGAGTGCTGGATTTCTTTCAGCAATTCGCGGTAGTCGCAGAAGAGGCCGTGGACGCCCTTCTCCACAATCAGCGCCTGCAAGATGCCGGCCGCGAGATGCGTCTTGCCGACGCCGATCGAGCCGGTGAGAAGCAGGCCGTGTCCCCCCGTGGTTACGGGGTAGTTCGCAACAAAATCTCTGGCCATCTGATACGCGCGTTGAAGGGAGGGATCCGCGCCGTTATAGCGAGGCTCAAAGCTCTCGAGCGAGCAGTGCTCGTAGCGAGCCGGGATGCTGGCGCGATGGAGCAGCCGGGCGACACGCTGCTGCGTCTGGCATTCGCAGGGCTCCACGGCGCGGCCGCCGCCGGGACGCGTCACGGGGCGTACACCCATTCCCCCGCACCTGGGACAAGCTTCATTCATCGGAAGATTCAGTATCGCAGGTTGGGAAGGGTGGAAAAGGAGGCGGAAGTGTGGAGCACCGGGCAGAGCGATGTGCGCCGACCCGTGGAGCAGAGGGTGCCAGCCGCGAACCGAATCGGGGACAATGGAATCGTCAGGTCCATGCCATGTGCAGAAATATCAAAACCCTGTTCAATTTCGATCCGCCGGCGACGCCGGATGAGGTTCGCGCGGCGTCGCTGCAGTACGTGCGCAAGATCAGCGGTTTCACGAAGCCTTCGCAGGCAAGCGAGGCCGCATTTTTGGCCGCTGTGGATGAGATTGCGGCCAGCTCCGCGCGGCTGCTGCAATCGCTGGCGACCCATGCGCCGGCAAAGAACCGCGAAGAGGAAGCCGCGAAGGCAAGGCTGCGGGCGGCGGAGAGATTTCACGCCTGACGGAAGACGAGCAGCGCAACCTTGAGCAGCAGCGGCGCCGTGTCACCGCGGAAACGCGGCGGCGCTGCTCAGGCGTACTCCCACTTGCGCGCGAACCAGCGCGCGAGCAGAAACAGCAGCACGCCCGACGTGAGCAGCACAGCAATTTCGGGGCCCAGAGCGCGGATGGGCTCATCGCGCCAGAAGACTTTGGTATAGCCGCTGATAGCCTAGGAGTTGAAAGTGAACCGGCCCACCAGGAGCATCGCGTTCGACATAAGGAATTTGGGAAACATGCTGCCGCCGAGCGCGGACATGGTCAGAATAATGAGGGTGGAGAATGCCGCCAGCTGTCCGCGTGTGCGCGTGACGCTGGCCAGAAGCATCCCGAAAGACGCAACCGCGAAGGCCGTGCAAACCGTCATCACCAGAAAGCCGGGGATGTGGCTGAACAGGTCGAGGTGGAAGATCAGAGCGGCCCACAGAAACATGATGATGAGCTGGGCGATGGCCAGCAGCGTACACCAGGTGAGCTTGCCGGCGAGCAGCGCGGTCATGCTGACGCGCGCGGAGAGCACGCGGTCGAGCGCGCCGGAGTCGGATTCGTCGAGCAGGCTGCCGCCCGCCGCGCTGGCGGTGAAGAGCAGAAACATGACGCCGACACCCGCTGCGTAGTAGGAGATCATGGGGCTGCGTTTCTTTCCGCCGACGACATCCTGAACGTCGACGGAAACGAATCCGCTGAAGTCGTCCGCCGCGCTGATGGTGGTCTTCCCGGTGGCCGCGGGCTGCGCATCCTGCTCCTGCTCGTAGGTGCGGAGGCGGGCCAGTCCCGCTTCCATCTGCCGGCGCTGCTGCGGGGTGAGGCCGCCAATCCACGACGAGAAATATTGTGACCCCGCGTCGGCCATCATCGCGGGCAGGGAAGGCATGACGACCTTCTGCAACATGCCGGCGACCACCTGCGCCGCCACGGGGTCGGAGCTGTCGTGCAGGATGCGGAATTTTGGGCGAGAGGCGTCCGGACCGAACGAAACGGGATTCTCGCCGAAGCCCGCCGGAATGATGAGCGCGGCCGGCGCGTCCCCGTTGCGCACGGCATCCTGTGCCGAGGCTTCGGTGTAATCGGCCGGTGCGGGGTTTTCTTTCGTGGCTTTGGGGCGGGTGACCGCGTCGAGCGAGGGCTCGCGTTGGAGCCCGCGAAGGAGCGCGCGCGACGCTTCACTGTGATCCTGATCGGCGACGAGCACGCTGACGCGGGGCGTGGCGGAAGTGCGCATGCTGCCGAAGACAAAGCCGAAAATGGTGAAGAAGCCGATGGGCAGGATGAAGGACATCAGGAAAGCTCCGCGATCGCGGCGCAGGGAGCGGAAGCTGGTTTGCACGATGGTGCCGATCATGCGCGCAGCTCCTTGCCGGTCAGGTGCAGGAAGACCGATTCGAGATTAGGGCGCTGGAGGGTGACATCGAGGATCTCCAGCCGATCGCGTGCTGCCGCTTCCAGCAGCGCGGCAATCTCCGCCGGCTTTTCAACGGAAACGAGAACGGAGTTGTCAGTGGCCGTGCCTCCGAGGGCCGCCGCCCATGCGGCCAGATCGGTGGTTGTCGGCCCGACGTGCATCACGACGGAACTGCGGGTGCCAAAGGCCTGGATCACCAAAGCCTCTTTCGATCCCAGCGCGATAATGCGGCCGTGATCGATGATGGCGATCGAGTCGCAGAGCCGTTCGGCCTCTTCCATGTAATGGGTGGTGTAGATGATGGTCGCGCCGTCGTCGCGCAGCGCTTCGACCATCTCAAAAATGCGATTGCGCGACTGCGGGTCGACGCCGACGGTCGGCTCGTCGAGGAGAACGAGGCGTGGCCGATGGATGAGGCCGGCCGCCATGTTGAGGCGGCGCTTCATGCCTCCGGAGAGCGTCTTTACCGGGGCGCTGGAGCGGTCGCCGAGCGCGGCCCAGTCGAGACACCACGCGATGGCGTCCTCGAGCGCTTTCCCGCCCAGTCCCTGATAGCGGCCAAAAGCCTGCAGATTCTCGCGGCAGGAGAGCAGCGGATAGAGGGCGAGTTCCTGCGGAACCCAGCCGAGTTCAGCGCGTGCGGCGGTGGAACCGACGGCGTGGCCGAAAATGCGGATGCTTCCGGAGTCAGGACGCACGCGGCCGACGATGCTGCGGATGAGCGTCGACTTGCCCGCGCCATTGGGACCGAGCAAGCCGAAGCTCGCACCCTGCGGGATTTCAAGGGAAACGCCCGCGACGGCGGTGGTCGCGCCGAAGCGCTTCACGACGGAATCGATGGTCAGCGGCGGGGGGTCGCGCGGCACCGCGGATGCAGCCTCTGTTGCGGCAGTAGTGGCAAATGCAGTGATCATGGGAACGAATTCCTTTGTGCAGGATGATAGCCCGTCTCGCCGCGGGCCAATGCAAAGATGCCTCGACGGGTGGGAACTTCTGTTTGGAATGGCGCGTATCTGCCGAGGACGGCAATCGCGGGAGCGATTCTGCGCGCCGAGGAGGATTGCGTGGTCGACACATTCGGTTCGAGACTGATACCGGTCCTGCGCAGGCTGCGCCGCGCTCCGATGTTTACGCTGGTCGCGCTGTTGACGCTGGCGGCGGGCGTGGGCGCGAACATCGCCGTCTTCAGCGTGGTGGAGGGCGTGCTGCTCAAGCCGCTGCCGTATCCGCATCCGGGGCAGCTGGTGGCAGTTTGGCACAAGGCGCCGGGGATCAACCTGGACAGGATCAACATGGCCCCCGCGAACTACTTCATCTACCGCGACCAGAATCGCGTCTTCCAGGACATCGGGGTGTATCAGGGCGACTCGGTGAGCGTGACGGGGACGGGCACGCCGGAACGCGTGCCGGCGCTCGACGTATCGGACGGGTTGCTGCCCATTCTGGGCGTTCCTCCGATGCTGGGGCGATGGTTCTCGCACGACGACGATCTGCCGGGACACTCACCCACTGTGATCCTGGGCTATGCCTTCTGGCAGCGGCATTATGGCGGCGACCGTGGCGTGATCGGCCGGATGATTGAGGTCGACCTTAAGCCGCGTCAGATTGTGGGCGTGATGCCGAAGCAGTTCCGGTTCCTCGACTGGGACGATCAGGACATGTTTCTCCCCATGCAGAGGGATCGCGGCAAGACGACCCTGGGCCAGTTCAACATGGAGGGCATCGCGCGGCTGAAGCCGGGGGTGACGCTGGAGCAGGCGAATGCGGACGTGGCGCGGATGATCCCGACGGTTTGGACGAGCTTTCCGCCGCCGCCGGGATTCAGCCTCGGGCTGTTCTACGCGGCGAAGTTTGGGCCGGACGTGCTGCCGCTGCGCCAGGACGTGGTGGGCGATGTGAGCCGGCTGTTGTGGGTGCTGATGGGCGGCATCGGGGTGGTGCTGCTGATCGCTTGCGCCAACGTGGCCAACCTGATGCTGGTGCGAGCCGAAGGGCGCCACACGGAACTCGCGATCTGCTCCGCTCTGGGAGCGAGCCGGCAACGCATTGTGGGGGACTTCCTGCTGGAGAGCGCAGTGATCGGGGGCACGGGAAGCGCGCTGGGGCTGGCAGTCGCGTGGGGCGCGCTGCATTTGCTCACCGCGATTGCGCCGCAGGGGCTGCCGCGCATTCACGACATCGGGATCGGTCTGCCGGTGCTGGGCTTCTCGCTGGGGATTGCGCTGCTGGCGAGCCTGCTCTTTGGGGCTATCCCCGCGCTGCGCTATGCGGGCGCGCGCATGGGCACCGGGCTGCGCGAGGGCGGACGCACCCTGAGCCAGGGACGCGAGCGGCACCGCACGCGCAACACGCTCGTGGTGATCCAGATGAGCCTGGCGTTTGTGCTGCTGATCTGTTCCGGTCTGATGCTGCGCACCTTTCGGGCGCTCACGCATGAGAGCCCCGGGTACGATGCCGCCGCGCCGGTGCAGACTTTCGCGCTCGACGTTTCGAGTACCGAATTTCCCAATGGAGTACAGGCGATCCACGAGGAGCAGGCGATCCTCGAAAAGCTTCAGGCGATCCCCGGCGTCTCCTCGGCGGCCATCGGACTGGCTGTGCCGATGGACGGAAATGGCTGGAACGATCCCATTTTCGCGGCGGACCGCAATTACGCTGACGGACAGCTGCCGCCGCTGCGGCGATTCGAGTTCATGGGGCCGGGATATCTCAAGACCCTTGGCATTCCGCTGATTGCGGGGCGCGACTACACCTGGGCGGACGACTACCAGAAGCTGCCGGTGGCCATCGTCGCGGAAAGTCTGGCGCGCGAGATGTGGGGCTCGCCGCAGCGGGCGCTGGGGCAGCGGATTCGGGTCAGCTCGAAAGATGACTGGCGCGAAATTATCGGCGTGGCGGGGAACGTTCACTGGGACGGCATGGAAAAAGACGCGCCCTCCGCGGCCTTCTGGCCGCTGCTGATGACGAACTTTGAAAGCTCGCCGGAGAACGTGCGCCGCTACGTAAAGTTTGTCATCCGCTCCCCGCAGGCCGGGGAAGAGAGCTTCATGCGCGAGGTGCGGCAAGCGGTGTGGAACGTCGATGCGAACCTGCCGCTGGCCGAGGTGCGGACGACGCAGTACTACTACGGCCGCTCCGTGGCGCGCACTTCGTTTCTGCTGGCGATGCTGGGCGCGGCGGGCGGCATGGCGCTGCTGCTGGGTGTGGTGGGCTTGTACGGAACTATCGCGTATTCGGCGTCGCAGCGCAGGCGCGAAATTGGGATTCGCATCGCGCTGGGCGCGCAGCGCGGCAACATTACCGGCATGTTTGTGCGCCAGGGGTTGCTGCTGGCGGGCATCGGCGTAGCCTGCGGGCTGGTGGTCGCTTTGGGGGCCACGCGTTTGCTCACGTCGCTGCTGTTTCATGTGAGCCCCATGGATCCGCTCACCTACGCAGTCGCGGTCGTGGGCCTGGTGGGCGCAGCGGCTCTGGCCAGCTATCTGCCCTCGCGGCGGACGACGGCCGTCAATCCTGTGGAGGCGCTCCGGGCGGAATAGGCTCGCCGGGAAATCCTTTTCCCTGTCTGGCTGGTGATTGGCGGATCGGGGGAACTACGCGCAGAACAGCGGCCCGACTGGGGAGGTGTCAGGCGGTGGCAGGGTTACGAGACAGCCGAGCTGAACCTCGAGTTAATCGAGTTGTACTCGCTCGAAATGCTGGAAGCGAGACCGTTCAACCCGGTGATTGCAACCAGGGCGATGAGAGTGGCAATCAGGGCATACTCGATCAGATCCTGACCAGCCTCATCGGCATACAGAGCTTGTAACAGGGCTTTGATCCTGTTCATGCTGCTTGCCTCGGGATCGCCATATTACACCACCCCCTGGATAGTGCTGGCGATTTCTTTATTCAAGACCCCATTGGCCCGACCGTCGATACAACATTCGTGGGATCAGCGAGATTACTGCGGTCCTGGCCCTGTCGCAGGTTCCTCTTAGGAAACGGTTTGGGTCTGGGACGGCTCCGGCCGGGGAGCGGGCGGTTTCTTCGGAGTTTCCTTTTTACCGGGCGCCAAAATCGCGTGCAGGGTGTTGCCTTCCATGCGGGGCATGAATTCCACCACGCCGTTTTCGCCGATATCCTGGATCAGCCGGTTGATGATGGCGTAGCCCAGTTCGCGGTGGGCCATCTGCCGGCCTTTGAAGCGCAGCGAGGCCTTCACCTTGTCCCCATCCTGCAAAAACCGGACCGCCTGGTTCTTGCGGGTGACGTAGTCGTGATCGTCGATGGTGACGGAAAACTTGACTTCCTTGACGGTGATGACCTTCTGGCGCTTGCGGGCGGCGCGGTCGCTCTTTTCTTTCTCGTAGAGAAACTTGCCGTAATCCTGGATGCGGCAGACCGGAGGGACCGCGG
>JBARMS010000118.1:0-27393 GCA_049802575.1 Acidobacteriaceae bacterium
GCCCAGGAGAGCCCGCAGCGAGACCGGTGCCACGAGAACGAGCGCAACCAGGCCGTCCCGCGGCAGAGAATCGCCCAGCGCCGAATCGGCCGGCGCCGCAAAACCGGGCCGCCCCAGCGGCACATCCGGACGCGCGGCCTGAAGCAAGGCAGCAACCTGCACCGGAAGCAAGGCCAGATGCGCGGCAAGCTCCGGCAGCGCGCCCCGAGAACCACGCAACGCAGCCTCGGCCGGAAGCGCGGCCGCAGCAGGAGAACAAGCCCCACGCGCGGCCGGAGCCCAGATCTGCGCTTCGGCCGGAATCAAAACCTCAGCCGGAGCACAAAAAGCCGGAGGATAATCAGCCGCACTGAGCGGCTGATCCCATCCCGCTTCGCTGCTCCACTGACTGCTTGAACCGTACGTCCGGACGATGGCAAGGTCCGGACGTGCGTTGTTTTGTCTGACTGCTCCGATCAGAGCTCCATCGACTTGCCGGTGACGTGTTTCTGCGCCCGCGCCACGAACTGCTCCAGCGGCATCGAGCCCTCGTCGCCCTTGCCGCGCGTCCGCACGCTGACGGCATTGCCGGCTTCTTCTTTGTCGCCCACGACCAGGACGTAGGGGATCTTCTGCATTGTGAAATCGCGGATCTTCGCGTTCATCTTCTCGTTGCGCAGATCGGATTCCACCCGCAAACCCGCTGCCTGAAGGGTTTGCCGCACTTTTTCCGCATAGGCGTGATGCCGCTCGCTGATGGGCACAATGCCCGCCTGTATGGGAGCCAGCCACAGCGGAAAGGCTCCGGCGTACAGCTCAATGAGGTACGAGACCATCCGCTCCATGGTGCTGACGATCGCGCGGTGGATCATGACGGGGCGAGGCTGCGTTCCGTCCGAGGCCGTGTATTTGAGATCGAACTGGCTGGGAAGATGAAAATCCACCTGCACGGTGGAGTAGGTTTCCTCGTGCCCCATCACGTCGGCTAACTGGATGTCCAGCTTCGGCCCGTAGAAGGCCGCGTCTCCCCTGCTCTCGCGGTACTGGAGGCCCAGTGTATCGAGCGCTTCGCGGAGGACGCGCTCGCCCAATTCCCACATCGCGTCGTTGTCGACATACTTCGTTTTGTCCTTTGGATCGCGGAGAGAGAGACGATAGCTGTACTTCGTGATGCCGAGATCCCGGTAGGCGCGCTCGACCAGCTTCATCACGCTGGAGAACTCTTCCTTGATCTGGTCGGGCGTGCAGAAGATATGCGCGTCGTTAAGCGTCATGCATCGGACTCGGCTCAGCCCGCTCAGCACACCGGAGCGCTCATACCGGTACATTGTGCCCAGCTCGGCGAGGCGCACGGGCAGATCGCGATAGCTGCGCAGTTTCGACTCGTAGATCAGGATGTGGTGCGGGCAATTCATCGGCCGCAACACCATCTGCTCTGTCTCGAGGTCCATCGGAGGAAACATGTCCTCGTGGTAGTGGGCCCAGTGGCCGGAGCGGATGTACAGATCGACCTTGGCGAGCGAGGGCGTGTAGACGTGCTCGTAGCCCTGTTCGCGCTCGAGGCCGAGGATGTATTCCTCGAGCAGGCGGCGGATGGTCGCGCCTTTCGGCAGCCAAAGCGGCAGACCCGCGCCCACCTCTTCGCTCACCGTGAAGAGCTCCAGTTCCTTGCCGAGGCGGCGATGGTCGCGGCGCTTCGCGTCTTCAAGCCGCTCGAGATATTCGTCCAGGTCTTTCTTTGAGAAGAATGCCGTCCCATAGATGCGCTGGAGTTGCGGATTCTTCTCATCGCCGAGCCAGTACGCGCCGGACAGGCTCATCACCTTGAACGCTTTTACCCGGCCGGTGGAGGGCACGTGGGGGCCGCGACAGAAATCGACGAAGTGGCCGTTGCGGTAGAGCGAAATGGCTTCGCCCGGCTTCGTGAAGCGCTCGATGAAGTGAACCTTCATGAAGTCGTTGCCCGCGCGAAATTTCTCCAGACCCTCATTGCGCGGCTCGAATTCGCGAACGAATTTCTCATCGCGGGCGGCCACTTCAGCCATGCGGCCTTCGATCAGCTTGAGATCTTCCGGCGTAAACGGCGTGGGGCGCCAGAAGTCGTAGAAGAACCCGGTGTCGGTGGCGGGACCGTGGCCGAGCTTGGTCTCAGGGAACAATTCGAGTACCGCGGTTGCGAGGATATGCGCGGCGGAGTGGCGGACCACCTTCAGGGCGTCGGGGCTGCGGTCGGTGAGCAGCTCGAGCGCAACATCCTCGTGAAGCGGGGTCGACAGATCGATGAGGCGTTCGGCGTGAGGATCTTCCGCGCTGTACATCGACGCCTCAGCGCCCTCGGGGGATACGGTAGAGGCGGCAACAGCTTGTAGTGGGCGAATGCGGGCGACGAGCGCGGCCTGGGCGAGACGCGGCGAAATACTTTCGGCGATTTCCCGAGGCGTGGTGCCGGGGGGCACTTCACGGGTGGATCCGTCGGGCAACTGAACCTGAATGGAACTCATACCAGCAGGTTACAGGCTGGCGCGGCCAGGGTACAGATCACCCTGGCTCCGGCAGATCGCTTCTTCGCTCTGCACATATTCGTCGCGCTGCGGCGGCGCGGTTTACTTGAGCCCCAGATGTGCGGTGGACTGCATGCTGCTGAAATCCGTAATCGCCGGGAATGTCTCAAAGTCGACCTGATAGGCGCGGGTGCCTCCGAGTTCCTGTGGGGTCAGCTGGGCAATGCGCGCCCACAGCGCGGGAATCACCTCTTGTGGAGCTCCCTGCTCCGACTGCAATACTGCATATTTTCCGGCGGGAATAACGCGCTTGACCATGCCTTCGGGAACCTTGTCCGCGGCTGAAACACGAACGCCGAGCGTGTAGTTATAGTCGAAGCCGCCCTTGCCGTCCGAATCATAATCGCTGTAGACGACAACGAGTCCGTCACCGACGCGGTTGGGGATTTGGTCGAGTGTGCCATTCGTAAAGACATCCTGCCAAAGACCAGGAATCTTCCCCTCGCCGCCGGCTTCTGTGGCGGCGTTGGTCCGGACGGTGGCACCGATCACGGTGAAGCTGTCCTGGTCCTCGATCTTCGGAGGCGCCGGCGTCGGGGCCGGTGCAGGGGTGGCGGCCGCTGCGGGCGTTGCGGGCGCCGCTGGGGCAGACGTGGCAGGAGCGGTTTGCGTGGGGGCGGGCGCGGTTTGCGCGAGCAAAGCAGGCGCGATGAACAGCGCAGGAAGCACAGCCAGTTTCCGGGTGGCGAATCGCATAGCAGAGCAGTATACGCAGGGCGGCGACAGTCGGTTCATCAATTTGCAGGCAAAATGCGGCAAGGGGACGCGAATGGATTCTCCGTGCCGAGCCGCACCGCGCTGGCGGAGTGCCTTCTTACATGTCGCTGTGACTCGGGTTGAACAGCTCTTCCTCGGGCTCGATGTGCACCAGCACCTTGGCGACGCGGGAGACTTCGGCGAGAACGCGGTCTTCTACTTTGTGGGAGATCGCGTGGCCGGAGCGCACCGTGAGGTCTCCGTTGACGATCACATGTAAATCGACGTAATAGCGGAATCCGACCTTGCGCACAAAGCACTTTTCCAGGCCGACGACGCCGGCGACCGAGGCAGCGGCTTCGCGCACGTGCAGCTCGATCTCCGGAGGTGGAGCGGTATCGAGGATTTCGTCCATCGGGGTGCGAATTTGCCGCCATGCATTGAAGAGAATGACAACGGAAGCACAGAGTGCGGCCCAGTCGTCGGCACGGAAGTCTTTTGTCCAGAGCGCGGCGGAAATCCCAATGAAAGCAAAAACCGATGTGATGGCGTCGCTGAAATGATGCCAGGCGTCGCCGCGCACGGCGACGCTGTCGATGGAGTGCGCGACCCTCGAGACGTAACGCGTGAGCATCACCTTGGCGGTGAAAACAACCAGCAGGACGAGGAGGGTGTAGGGCCTGGGCAGCGGATGCGGCGTGCGGAGCAGAACGATGCTCTCAATGGCGATCCCGACGGCGGCCATTCCCATCGCAATGGCGACGACGGCGGCAGCTACAGGTTCGGCTTTGCCGTGCCCGTAGGGATGTTCTTTGTCGGGCGGCTTGATGGCCACGCGCAAGCCGAAGTAAACGACCGCCGAACTGACGACGTCGGACAGCGACTCGATGCCGTCGGCGACCAGAGCGAATGAATGACCGACTAATCCGGCAAGGCATTTACAGCCCGCAAGAAAGAAATTGGACGCAATGCTGATGAGCGAGGAATGCAGGCCCCGGCGTACTTGCAGTTCGGTCTCAGTAGCGCCGTCCATGGTCGAGAGGCAGGTCGAAGGGGAAACCGGTGATCGGCTTCCCTACGATCTTATCTTGCCTGCCGGACCTGACCGGGGCGGCGTATCGAGCCGCTCTGCTTTTTCGATTGCGAGCAACCGATCTTTCCTCTCCATGCCCCATCGATACCCAGTTGTCTTCCCGTTGCTGCCGATGACGCGATGGCAGGGAATGACGACCGCGACGGGGTTGGTCGCGCAGGCACGGGCAACGGCTCGGACAGCGGTCGGCTGGCCCAGAGACTGCGCCAGCTGGGCGTAGCTGCGGGTCTCGCCGCGCGGGATGTGGCGCAAGGCTTCCCAAACTCGCATCTGGAAAGCAGTGGCGCGCAGGTCAAGCGGAAGGTCGAGCGTCGCAGGATGATCGGTGAACTGCGTCAGCACCTGAGCGAGCATCGCGCCGAGGGTTGCGTCGGCAGCGATGTCGGCTGCCGGAAACTGGGCGCGCAACTCGCGCAGAAGGTACGCATCAGCGTCGCCGAGAATGACGGAGCAAAGACCCCGAGCGGTCGCCGCAATCAGGATGCGGCCAAGCGGGCACGGGGCAATGGCGTAGCCGATGCGGGCGTTGGGACCTCCTGCGCGGAATGCGCCTGGCGCCATACCCAGTTGGGAACTCTCGAAGGCGCGGCCTGGGCCAGAGTAGCCGGCGTCATACACGGCGTCGGTGAGCCGCGTGCCTCCGGTGCGCAGTTCGCGACGAAATGAGGCAGCGCGGCGCTGGCGCTGGTACTGCGCAGGTGTCACGCCGAGAACGCGCTTGAAAACGCGGGAGAGATGGAAAGGGCTGCGACCAGCGATCCCGGCGAGTTCCTGCAGGGTTGCGGAACGGCCGGACCGGAGGCGCGCCGTGATGGATTCGACGAGCGCGGCATCCGCGTGGTGTTCCTGCGGACGGCAGCGCTGGCAGGGGCGGAATCCCGCGGAACGGGCGGCATCGGGATCAGGGAAAAAGCGGACATTGGCGCGATCCGGGCGGCGGCTCGGGCACGTCGGGCGGCAAAAAACACCGGTAGTGGTGACGGCATACACCAGCTCTGCGTCGGCGGAGGGATCACGGGCCAAAATCGCGGCCCAGGCCTGGTCATCCGTAAGCATGGCGGTTGGGTTCATGGTAACTCTGTGCCTCCGACGATGAGGATCGCAGAGAGGACGGTGCCGTACACTCCGGAACTTGCGGGCAAATTGGTGAAGATTCGGCGCATCGAGGTTAGGGAGAGGGGAGGATACGATGCAGAGCAAACAAAAACGGCCCGCAGAACAACAGAAGGATCAACGCAGTTCCCAGGGACAATCCGGAGCAGGCGGACGCGAGTTTGGCAATGTAATTGAGCCGACGCAGGCGCAGATGGCCAGCGGCAACGAGGGCCTGACCGGCGACTCCGATAAAAATTCGGTGAGGAGAAACGAGGCGCGGAAACGCGGCAAGAAGGCGGCGTAGTCGCGGGCAGCGTCAAGCCGATGCCCCGCTTATACTTACCAGCGCCACCACCCTGGCGGAAAGAGCATGTGCCGGTCAGCGCGCAGCAGAGTAAAGACCAGGATTGCGGCCGCGAGCACCAGGATTCCGAGGATGCGGCGACGACGCAGAACCATCTGCGGAAGTGCCGGCGGGGGCAGTTCCCTGCCCGGCTGCAGCGGATTCGGCACGATCGCTCGCCTCGCCATGGGCGGCTATTCCTGGCCAGGCATGATGTTGTAGAGGAAGTAGAAGCGGAGGTCGAGATAGGGGCCTTTGAAGGCCTTGGGAAGCGGTGGGAACGGCGCAGCACCGGTGATGCCACCCCACGCGGAGCGGTCGAGCGCCACATCGCCGGAGGGTCCTTCCAGTGACATGCCGACGACGGTTCCGTCTGGCTGAATCCTGAAGCGGATGAGCACTTTGCCTTGCTTGTTGAGGGGCGGACGCGCCTCTTCCGGGATGATGGGATACCAGGCCCGCTTGGTGTCGGCGATGACGCGCTGGACGTAGGGGCCGTAATCCCACCCCATGGTGTCGCTGAGAACTTCGACGCCGCTTTGTAGTCCAGGATGCTGCGGCGTCAGTCCCGCTCCACCGTCGCCACCGTACTGGCCGCTGCGCATAGCGTTGCGCATCGCCTGTTGTATCTGCTCATTCGGATTGGCGGGGGCCGCGCCAAAGTTGGGCTCGGGCGCCGCGGGGGGCGCTTCCAGCCGGGCTTGATTGTTCTGCGGCAGCGGCTGCGCGGGAGGCGATGGTGGGCGCTGCTGCGCGACCTCGGGCTGCGGCGGGGTCGGAACGGCCGGGAACTGCTGTTGCTGCGGGGGCGACGGCGGTCGCTGCTCCTGGCCGGCCCGGCGCATGGCTTCCAGTTCCTCGAGCGTCTTGCGATCGATGGTGGGGTGCTGGGTTTGGGCGATGCGGTTCTGATCGGAGATGATGTTCGTCGGCTTTGGCGGCGGCTGCTTGCGCAGATCGGGTGGCAGGTCGAGGAACGTCAGTTCTTTCTGACGCTGCTTCATCACAACTGAGGGATCGACGACGCGGACGTGGTAGATGTATTTCGGCGCGTAGAAGAGATACCAGGCAATGAGCATGTGGATGATGAGAGCGATCCACAGCTTTTCGCGAAGGCTGGCCCAGTTGCGGCTGCCTTCCAGCTCTTCGATGACATGGAGCAGATCGGTGTGGGCGAGATCCTCGTAGCGGGAGCGGCGAAAGGTGGCCACCGGACCCGAAACGTTGCTGGAAGGTTCAGGAGGAGCAGATCCGTTCGCTTCCGCAGGCTCGGGTCGTGCCGGGGCGAGGCCTTCGTCCTGGGACTGGTCGAGTTCGGTCTGCGTTGGTGTGAAGCGAATCGGCATTCCTGGGTAACTTCGTGTTTTGCGCGGCTCCGGCGGGAACGCCACGATGCTTTTGACTATTTTCTCATCAAATGGGCGTCTGTCCCCGAGTTTGTACAATCGGAAACGTGACGAATGGAGTACGAAAAGGTCTCACCGACACAGCTGCCGTGCTTACGGTGAGCGATAGCGGCGCGCAGGGCGTGCGCGAGGATCTGTCGGGTCCCGCCGTCGCCGAAGTGCTGCAGAGTGCTGGGTTTGTCGTCGTCGACAAGATGATCGTTTCCGACGACCGGTCGGCGATTGAAGGCGCTCTGCGGCATTTGGCGACGGAGGCGCGCCTGGTGGTTACCACCGGCGGAACGGGAATTGCGCAGCGCGACGTAACGCCGGAGGCAACCCGGGCCGTCTGCGACCGCGTGCTGGAAGGTGTCGGCGAACTGATGCGGGCCGAGGGACGGAAGACGACACCGCTGGCGGTGCTGAGCCGCGGCATTTGCGGGACCCTCGGCGACTCGCTGGTCCTCAATCTTCCCGGAAGTCCCAAAGGGGCAGTCAGTTCCCTGCGAGCCGCGTTGCCGGTGATCCCGCACGCACTCGATCTGCTGGCAGGGCGAACGCAACATGCTCCGCCGGAACAGGCTGGCAAGGAGGCTGGCGACAGCGCGGACAAAGGCTCCCATCACGAGAGCACGAGAAGCGCGCGAAAGGTTGAATCCGCCTGAAACATCTCTTTCTGAAATTCAACAGCTTCATCCAGCACTTCCTCCTGCCGCTGGGGCCCTGGGGGGTTCTGCTGGGCTCGTTCATCGACTCGGCGTCTATACCGATTCCGATCGATGTGTTGATGGGATTGTGGGCCTGGTCGGACAAGAAGCACTTCTATCTCTATGCGCTGCTGGCGGCGGCAGGGTCGTCGCTGGGCGGGTTGGTACCCTTTTTTGTGGGGCGTGCGGGCGGCGAGCTGTTTCTGCTCAAGCGAATCAATCGGGCGCGTTTCGAGGCGCTGCGCAGTCAGTTTGAGAAGCAGGAATTCCTGGCGGTGATGATTCCATCGCTGCTGCCACCTCCCACCACATGGAAGCTGTTTGTCTTTGGCGCGGGCGTCTTTGAAATGCGGACGGTGCCTTTCCTGCTGGCGGTGTTTGTGGGCCGATGCATCCGCTTCGGCGCGGAGTCCGCGCTGGTGGTGAAGTACGGGCCCCAGATCATCACGGTGATGACCGACCTGGCGAAGCGCCATCTCGTGGCGACCCTGGCGGTGCTGGTGCTGATATTCGGCGCGCTGGGCTGGTGGATCTGGCGCAAGCTGAGCGGCAAAACGCTGGACGACGCGAGCGAGGCGCTGTAGCACAGGGCCGGTCAGTTCGAGACCAAAGCCGGGGTCGCGGAGATTCAATAGGGCTGGTTTTTCCAAATCAGGGGAACGAAGTCGGCGGCAAGGAACCAGCTCAGCACGAAGATCACAGCCATGAGACTCGCTGCCCAGAAGAATAGGCGGACGGGGAGCGTGTGCGTGAGCGGCGGGGTCGGCTCGGGGTCGAATTTGCGGTCGGGAATTTCGAAGATCAATCCGCTGGCGAAGCAGATGCTGGCGGCGAGCCCGAGCATGCCAAGGCCATCGACCAATCGATCGTGCCAGTCCGCGCCGGGAACGAAAAACGCATGGGCCAGCAGTGCGCATAGGGAAAGGATGCTGAGGGTGAGGGCGAGGAATTTGGCGAGGGGAAGCATGGGAGTCGCCGCATGCGGGCTTCGAGACGCAGTGTCTACCCGCGAATGCCCTTCAGCGCCGGATAGACCTTGCGGTAGCCCGCGTAGCCTTCAGCATAACGCTGCACAGTGCCGGGATTGGGCTGGATCGCCTCGGCCACGGTAATGCCCGCGGCGCAGGCGGCATCAAGGTCGCGCCAGTGTCCTGCGCCGACGCCCGCCAGGAGCGCGGCTCCGAAGGCTCCGCCCTCTTCCGCCGTCAGCCGCTCGCAGGGATACCCATACACGTTGGCCTGAATCTCGCGCCAGAGCGGGCCGCGCGCGCCGCCTCCGCCGAGGCGCACGCCTTTGACAGGAATGCCCAGCTCCGGGAAGAGCGTAAACGTGTCCTTCAGTGAGTAAGCGACGCCTTCCAGCACGGCTCGTGTGAAATGCGCCCGCGTTGTGGTCGCCGTGATGCCGACGAAGGCTGCGGTCGCCGTGCCGTCCAGATGCGGCGTCCGTTCGCCGAGGAGATAGGGCGTCCAGAGCAGGCCGTCGCTGCCGGCCGGAATCGCCGCTGCCTGCGCGGTGAGCTGGTCGTAGGTCTGGTCGGGCGCGAGCGTTTCTTTGAGCCAGCGCAGGGAAAGACCCGCAGCCTGGGTGACACCCATGACGTGCCAGCGGCCCGGAACGGCGTGGCAGAACGTGTGCAGACGTCCATGGGGATCGCGCGTCGGGGCGGCCGTCGCGGCAAAGACCACGCCCGACGTGCCGATGGTGGCCGAGACGGAACCGGGATCGAGAATCCCCATGCCGACCGCGCCCGCACCCTGATCGCCGGCTCCCGCGGCGACGGGTGTTCCGGCAGCGAGGCCGGTAAGGTGCGCGGCTTCCGCGCTGATCTTCGCGCAGATCTCTGGCGATTCGAATAATTCAGGCAGCCATGATTCAGGGATGCCGGCGACCTTCGCCACCTCTTTTGACCAGCGGCGATGCGCGACATCGAGCAGGAGCGTGCCCGAGGCTTCCTGCACGTCCATGGCATACGTGCCTGTCAGTCGATAGCGAACATAATCTTTGGGGCACAGGACATGCGCGATCCTTGCGAAGATCTCCGGCTCGTGTTCTTTCACCCACAGCAGCTTGGTCAGGGTGAAGTTCGGGAGCGCTGGATTCGCGGTCAGCTCGATGAGCTTTTCGCGGCCCTTTTCGCCGGGGCCGAACTGCGCATGCAGCCAGTCGCATTGCGGCTGGGTGCGCGTGTCGCACCAGATCAGCGAGGGCCGGAGCACGCGGCCCTCCTTGTCCAGCATGACGGCGCCGTGCATCTGGCCGGTGAGGCTGAGGGCGTCAATCTTTGTTCCGGGAGCCTGTGCCAGGACAGCGCGGATGGATTCCTGCGCCGCGCGCCACCAGTCCTCGGGGTCCTGTTCCGCCCAGCCTGGGTGCGCGACGCGGAAGGGCGCGTGCTCCGCGGATGCGGAGGCGATGAGTTGTCCCTGCTCGTTGATGAGGACGGCTCGTGTGCCGCCCGTGCCGACATCCATGCCCAGAAACACGGCTACTCCTCGAGCTAAATCGCTGTATTGCGGAACACACCAATCTACCAGCGCAGCGCGACGAGACGGAAGCAGCGCGCCCTACCGATGAGCCGCTTTGCCCGGCAGCCCGGTCATGCAGTCGATGTAGGCCGCAGCTGCAGCCAGCCGCACCGGCAGTTTGCTATCGTCCAGCAGCAGCTCGATCTGTTCGGCATCCTGGGCATGGTGGAAGCTGCCAACCACACGCACGGCTGCAGCGCGTACGCCCGCATCGCCGTCCACCAGATCGTCTCTCATTTCATTGCGCAGGCCCTCAGTCCGGACGTCTGCCAGCAAGTCGATCGCCTGCACCCGGGCCGAGTCCCCTCCGTTCTTGCGCGCGTACTCAATCGCACTCACTGAGAACCCAAACGGCCCCAGCACCATTCCCGCTTCCGCCTCGATGCCGATCTTCGCCAGCGTCGACGGGCTGTGCAGGGTGCGCGACATATCGTGCTCGGCGCCGTGAATCAGCGACGGATTCGCCTTCCGGTCTCCCGCCGCAATCGCCGCCAGCACGTCTTCGCCTGATCTGTCGTGAAAGTCCTTCCACAAGGTTGTGGCCGCTGCAAACACCACCTGCGGCTCCGGGTCGTCCAGCAGCTTGCGGACAGGATTCACCAGAGTGCGCGAGTTTGTCTTCCCCGCCGCCAGAACAGCCGCCGTTCGCACGTCCAGGTCCTGATCCTGCATCGCGGCCGCAATCATCCCGTTCGCACGCGTGCTGGTTTTCAGATCGCTCAGCGCATTCAGGGCCTGCGTGCGCGCTTCAGGATGCTTTTCATCCTGCACATTTTCCGTCAGCATGTTCCAGCTTCGCTCGAGCGGCTTTACCTGCGCCGCGGGCTTTGTAACGGTCGCGTCTGCCGCAGTCTTTGGCGTTTCCTGGGGAGGGCTCTCCGGCTTGTCCTGCGCCGCAACCAGGCCTGAGGCGGCCCAGGCGGCGAACAGGAACGCAATGATGCTGAGACCAGCAGGCAAACGCATAGAGACCCTCTTCCCGGCGACCGAATTGCAGATGCTGCGAAATATGCGGCATTCTACTCCACGCCCGGGCGCCTCAGCGGCACGGTCACTCCGATTAGGTAGCTATCGAACGGAAGGGTTCTCGGCCCGGCGAAGGCCTAAACCGCTACAATTCGATTCTTCGGAGAAAGGGCCCCGACCATGCAATCCGCACGTCCTTTTGTGCTCTTCGCTCTCGCTCTCCTGCCCCTGATTCCCGCGAGGTTATCGCAAGCCCAGGGCCTAGAGGCCCGGCGCGCGGGGTTGCGCGCGGCGCTGGACGCAGAGTGGCAGTGGGAACTGCGGGCCAATCCCGAAGAAGCCACCGAGATTGGCGACAACCGGTACAACAACCTGTGGAGCGACTATTTAGCGGCGGGGGAGGAGAGGAAGGTCGCGCACGATCGGGAAGAGATCCGCGTTTTCGAGGCGATCGACACAGCGGGCTTTCCCGAGCAGGAGGCGCTGAACAGGACCCTTATGCTGCGCCAATTGCGCGTTGAGGCGGAAGGCGCGCGGTTTAAGGACTGGGAGATGCCGGTGGACCCGATGAATGGGATTCACCTGGGGATTCCGCAGTTGATGAATGACATGCCGCTGAGGAACGTGCAGGACTACGAGAACTATGTTGCGCGCTTGCATGGCATTCCGACGGTGCTGGATCAGATCACGGCGGATATGCGCCAGGGGATGGCGGATCATCTGATGCCGCCAAAGTTCCTGCTGGAAAAGGTTGCGTTGCAGGCTGCGGATATTGCCAACAAGCCGTTGAATGCCAGCCCGTTCGCGATGCCGCTCACCAATTTCCCCACTGCGATTTCACCGGCGGATAAGATTCGGCTTACGCTGGCGATTCAGGCGGCGATTCATAACGAGGTCGGGCCGGCCTATGCGAAGTTTGCAGCCTTCGTAAAAAACGAATATGCGCCGCAGGGCCGCACAGATGACGGCATCTGGGCGCTGCCCGACGGCAAAGCCCGCTACGCCTTCGCGGTGCGCGTGCAGACCACGACGGAACTGACGCCCGACGCGATTCATGCCATGGGTGTCGCGCAGGTGGCGCAGATCGAAAAGCAGATGCTGGCGCTGGCGCAGTCGCAGGGGTATCACGACCTGGCCAGGTTCAACGACCACATCCGGCACGATCAGGATTTATACGGCAAGTCGGGCCCGCAAATTTTCGACCTTTACCAGCACTACGCGGAGCAGATGGAAGCGAAACTGCCGCAGCTTTTCGATCGCCTGCCGAAGACCAGGCTCATCGTGGTGCCGATGGAACCTTACCGCGAGCCATCGGCGCCTCCGGCGGACTATTCTCCGGGATCGGCGGACGGAAGCCGGCCTGGCCGGATCAATGTGAATGAGTACGACCCCACCCATCGGCTGCTGCTCAACGTGGAGGCCATCGCGTATCACGAGGGCGTGCCCGGCCATCACATGCAGTTCTCCATCGCCCAGGAGCTGACGGACATTCCGCCCTTCCGGAAATTCGCCAGCTACAACGCATATTCCGAGGGGTGGGCCTTCTACGCGGAACGGCTCGGCAAAGAGGCTGGATTCTATCAGGATCCCTACAGCGAATATGGCCGGCTCGAGAATGAAATGTGGCGCTCGGTACGGCTGGTGGTCGACACCGGCGTGCATGAGGATCACTGGACGCGTCAGCAGATGGTGGACTACTTCCACGCGCACACGGCCATGGACGACACGAACATTGCCTCAGAGGTGGATCGCTACATCGGTTGGCCAGGGCAAGCGCTCGCATACAAGCTGGGGCAGATGGAGATTCTCCAATTGCGAGAGCAGGCGAAGCGGGAGCTGGGCTCGAAGTTTGACATCCGCAAATTTCATGATGCGGTGCTGGATGACGGTCCCCTTCCACTGGACGTGCTGCGGGAGCAGGTGCGGGCATGGATCGTGAAAGAGAAAGCCGGACGGTAACGCGGCCGGGTTCTGGTCTCACTTAGGTCATGGATTGGCGGTGGAATCGCGCATCCGGTTTGCGCGCTGGGTGCGATGATGGGGCGTGCGCGTTTCCCTTTTCATCACGTGCTACAACGACACGCTGTTTCCGGTCACGGGCCAGGCCGTGGTGCGGCTGCTGGAGCGGCTCGGCCACACGGTGGATTTCAATCCGGAGCAGACATGCTGCGGGCAAATGCATTACAACACCGGCTATCAGCCTGAAGCGATGCCGCTGATGCGGCGGTTCGTCAACCTCTTTCGCGATGCGGAGGCGGTGTGTATTCCGTCGTCATCGTGTGTGGCGATGATCCGCGATCATTATCCAATGATGGCTGCCGAGCAAAACGATCCGGGGCTGGCTCGGGCGGTGGACGACCTGATGCCGCGGATTTATGAACTGACGGAGTTGCTGGTACATCGGCTCGGGGTCGAGGATGTGGGCGCGCACTTCCCTCATCGGGTGACCTACCACGCGAGCTGCCACTCGATGCGCAGTTTGCATCTCGGCGATTTGCCGCTGCGGCTGTTACGCAAGGTGCGGGGCATCGATCTGGTGGATTTGCCGAACGTGGACCGCTGCTGCGGATTCGGCGGGACCTTCGCGATCAAGATGGGTGACATTTCAGCGGCCATGCTGGCGGAGAAGATGAGCGATGTGGAGAACACTGGCGCGGAAGTGGTGACGGCGGTGGACAATTCGTGCCTGATGCATATCTTTGGCGGTCTGCACCGGCAGGGCACCGGCGTGCGCATGGCGCACATTGCCGAAATTTTGTCAGCGACGGAATCGGATGCCGCTGCGGCGGAGGTGCGGCGGTGACGATTCGGGTTGCCGAGTCGGCTCAGGCGCCTTCGTTCCAGAAGGCGGCACTCCCGCTGTTGCAGGACGCACAGCTTCGCAAAAATGTGCGCCATGCGACCGAAGTGATCCAGCGCAAGCGCGCGCAGATGGTTGCCGAGACGCGCGACTGGCAGGAGCTGCGCGACGCGGCCGCTGCCATCAAGGCGCACACCATGCGGCATCTGGACGAATACCTCGTCCAGTTCGAGCGAGTATGCACAGCGGCCGGCGGGCACGTGCACTGGGCGGCGGACGCGGATGAAGCCAACGCCATCATCACGGAAATCGTGAAGGGCGCCGGCAGCAGCGAGGTCATCAAGATCAAGACGATGACCTCGGACGAAACGGGGCTGAACGAGGCACTGCAGAACGCGGGGATTCGTGCGCATGAGACGGATCTCGCCGAGCTGATTGTGCAGCTCGGCCACGACAAGCCATCGCATATCGTCGTTCCGGCGCTGCACAAAAACCGCAGCCAGGTGCGCGACATCTTCCGTGCGCAAATGAACCTGCCGGAACTGGGCGATCGGCCCGAGGACCTCACTGCGGCGGCGCGGGTCTATCTCCGCGAGAAGTTCCTGCGCGTCCCGGTGGGCGTGTGCGGCGCGAATTTCCTCATCGCCGAGACGGGGGGCGTGTGCATCGTCGAGTCGGAGGGCAACGGGCGCATGTGCCTGACGCTGCCCGATACGCTGATCGCGCTCGCGGGCATCGAGAAGGTAATTCCCCGCTTTCAGGATCTGGAGGTCTTCCTGCAGTTGCTGCCCCGCTCGGCCACGGGCGAGCGAATGAACCCCTATAACTCGCTGTGGACCGGGGTCCGAGCGGGTGACGGTCCGCAGAGGTTTCACGTGGTGCTGCTCGATAACGGGCGAACACGGATGCTGGCTGACGCTGAGGCGCGGCAAACGTTGCACTGCATTCGCTGTGCGGCGTGCCTGAATACCTGTCCTGTATACCGGCAGACGGGCGGGCATGCGTATGGGTCGAGCTACGCAGGGCCGATTGGGGCGATCGTGACGCCACAGCTGCTCAATATGGAGCACGCACAGTCGTTGCCCTTTGCGTCGTCATTGTGCGGCGCCTGCTACGAAGTTTGTCCGGTGAAGATCAATATCCCTGAGGTGCTCATTCATTTGCGCGGGCGGGTGGTGCGCGAGCAGAAGGGTGCGCTGGATGCGGAAAAATTTGCGATGAAGATGGCCGCGGCGATCTTCACGAGCCGGGCGCGCTTCGAGGCAGCGCAGCGGCTGGCGCGCAGGGCGCAGAGTCCGCTGGCGCGTCAGGGATGGGTGAAGTGGCTGCCCGGTCTGCTGGGCAACTGGACGCGCTCCCGCGACCTGCGGTCGCTGCCGCGGCAGACGTTCCGCGACTGGTGGAAGGAGCGGGAAAATCAGGCGAGGAAAAGTGGCCGTGGCTAATTCCCGCGAAGCTGTGCTTGCCCAGATCCGCAGCGCGCTCGGAATGCCCGAATCTGGAGCGGCGGCGGAATGGACTGCGCTTCCGCGGAGCTATCTGCGGGCAGGGACACTCGATCTCGGTGCGCGGCTCCAGTTGTTTGTCTCCCGCTTGCGCGATTACGACGCGCATGTCGTCGAATCGGACGCGACTTCCCTGCCCGGTGCGATTGCAGACTTGCTGCGCGAGCGGGGACAAAAGATCGTCGTCGCCGCCGGTGGATTCCCGGCCGGGATGCTGCCGGGGGGCTGCTGCTCATTCATTCCCGAGCGCGACGCGGACATCGATACACTCAACCACTGCGACGGTATCGTGACCGCCTGCACGGTGGGCATCGCATCAACGGGGACGATTGTGCTGACGCACGGACCGGGTGAGGGGGCTCGGCGGCTGACGCTCCTGCCCGATCGGCACCTGTGCGTGGTACGTGCAGATGAGGTGGTAGAAACAGTTCCGGAGGCGTTCGACCGGCTGGCGGGATTCGCGGCTCGATCCCTGACGTTCATTTCGGGGCCGTCGGCCACTGCGGATATCGAAATGACGCGGATTCGCGGCGTGCACGGGCCGCGGTTTCTGGATGTGGTTCTGGTGAGGTGAATGTGAGAGAGTATCCGGAGCGGTCCCGTACTGGATTTCAATTCGTGCCCTGTTCCGAAAAAGATTCACAGGTTGTGACTTCTTTCATTTTTCTCTTTCCAAACCAGGCCGCTGCAGAAGAAAATGCTGCGTTGGCAGAAGAATGCTGCCGGATTCGACCCGTACTGCGGGCCTTCGGGTAGGTTTGTATTTGCCATCACAGCAGCGCCAGCCGTGAATCTGCTATCGTCGGGTGTTCCCGTCGCGAGGGATTCTGAGAGTGCTCAGAGGGCCGCGAATGCAGGGCGCAACCAATTTGCAGGGGAGGAAATGTGTCGGTTAACGGATGGGTTTGTTTTTTTGTCATGGTGAGCTTCGTGTCGCTCATCGTCGCGTGGATGTTCACCGGGAACGTGGTGCGAATCCCCACCGGCATGGCCGCCAGACAAAGTGGCGATATCTACGGCCGAAAATCGGCTACAGGAGGCAGGATGAAGAGTCGTCTCTATTCGCGGCGTATGGCGAGGTTTGCCGGCGTGCTGGGCGCACTGATGCTAATGGGGCATGGCGCGGCTTTTGCGCAGGGTACCGAGGCACCCGGAAGCGGCGGCGAAGCGAATCTGAAGCTGCCCGATCTGACTCAGGTTCACTTTTTCGGGTTGAACGGCCACGCTCTGCTGATGTGGGGACCGCTGGCCTGCATCCTCGGAATGATCTTTGGCCTTTTCATGTACGCCCATCTGAAGGGCCTGCCGGCGCACCGGTCGATGCTTGAGGTTTCGCAGTTGATCTGGGAGACCTGCAAGACTTACTTGATTAATCAGGGAAAATTTCTCCTGCTGCTCTGGAGCTTTATCGCTGTTGTCATCCTGGCCTACTTTGCTGTGCTGCTGCACTTCAGCGCGGCGCGCGTCATCATCATCCTCGCGTTCAGCGTGCTTGGAATGGCAGGGAGCTACATTGTGGCGTGGTTCGGTATCCGCGTGAACACTCTGGCAAATTCGCGGTCCGCCTGGGCTTCGCTGGGCGGGAATCCCTACCGCGCGTTTAGCGTTCCGCTGAAGGCGGGCATGAGCATCGGCATGATGCTGATTTCCATTGAGCTGCTGATGATGTTCAGCATCATCCTGTTCGTACCGGGAGATTATGCCGGACCCTGCTTCATCGGCTTCGCTATCGGCGAGTCGCTGGGCGCCGCCACGCTGCGTCTGGCCGGCGGCATCTTCACCAAAATCGCCGACATCGGCGCCGACCTGATGAAGATCGTCTTCCACGTGAAAGAAGACGACGCCCGCAACCCCGGTGTGATTGCCGACTGCACGGGAGACAATGCCGGAGATTCGGTCGGTCCGACGGCGGACGGTTTCGAAACCTATGGCGTCGTCCAGGTGGCGCTCATCGCGTTCATCATTCTGGGCGCGAAAAGCGAAGCGGTCGGCGTGCAGCTGCTGGTTTGGCTCTTCGCGGTGCGCGTTGCCATGCTGGTGACCGCGGTGCTGGGCTATTACATCAACAGCATCATCGCCAAAGCGAAGTACGGCAAAGCGCGCAGCTTCAACTTCGAAGCGCCGCTCACCTCGCTGGTCTGGATCACATCCATCGTGACCATCGCCGTCACTTATCCGGTGACCTATGCCCTGCTTTCGAATTTGGGCGGAGATCCCTCGCTCTGGTGGAAGCTGGCGACGATCACGTCGTGCGGGACCGTGGCCGGCGCGCTGATTCCCGAACTCGTCAAGGTCTTTACCTCGACGGAAGCTCGGCACGTGAAAGAGGTCGTGGCGTCAGCAAGAGAAGGCGGGGCGGCTCTCGGACTGCTCTCCGGCTTCGTTGCCGGAAACTTCTCCGCCTACTACCTTGGGCTGGCGGTCGTCATTCTGATGTCGGTCGGCTACGGAATCAGCACGATGGGGTTCGACGCGATCATCCTGGCGTCGCCCATGTTTGCCTTCGGCCTGGTGGCTTTCGGCTTCCTGGGCATGGGGCCGGTGACCATCGCCGTCGACTCCTTCGGACCCGTGACTGACAACGCGCAATCCATCTACGAACTGTCGCTGATCGAGACCGAGCCCGGTGTGCGCGAGGACGTGAAGAGGCAGTACGGCGTCGAGGTGGATTTCGAGCACGCCAAGAGGATGCTGGAGGCTGCGGACGGCGCCGGCAACACCTTCAAAGCCAGCGCCAAGCCGGTGCTGATCGGCACGGCGGTGGTGGGGGCAACCACGCTGATCTTCGCCACCATCATGGCGCTGACCAATTCACTTACCACGAATGTCGACAAATTGTCGTTGCTTCACGCTCCCTTCCTGCTGGGCATGATTACGGGCGGCGCCATGATTTTCTGGTTCAGCGGTGCGGCTACGCAGGCGGTCACGACCGGCGCTTACCGCGCCGTGGAATTCATCAAACGCAACATGAACGTTGAGGAAGCCACGAAGGCCTCCACTGAAGACAGCAAGAAAGTGGTGGCCATTTGCACGCGGTACGCGCAGAGCGGCATGCTGACCATCTTCATGGCGATTTTCTTTGCGGCGCTGGCTTTTGCCTTCCTCGATGCTTTCTTCTTTATCGGCTATCTGATCTCGATTTCGATGTTCGGGCTCTACCAGGCCATCTTTATGGCCAACGCGGGAGGAGCCTGGGATAACGCAAAGAAGATCGTGGAAGTGGAGCTGCACGAAAAAGGCACGCCCTTGCACGAGGCGACGGTGGTGGGCGACCTGGTCGGCGATCCCTTCAAGGACACGGCCTCTGTGGCACTCAACCCGGTGATCAAATTCACCACACTGTTCGGATTGCTGGCCGTCGAACTGGCGGTGCAGCTGCACCACAGCAATGGAAACCTGACATATATCCTGGCAGCGGTCTTCTTCCTGCTGTCCTTCTTCTTCGTCTACCGCTCGTTCTACGGCATGAGCATCCGCGGCGACGAACCCTCTGAGTCCTCTCGGCCCAAACCAGAATTGGGAGTGAGCACGGCCGGCACCAGCCACTAGCGGAAACCGAACGACCAAAAAGGCAGGGAGACTGTGAGGTTTCCCTGCCTTCACCATTTTCAGCCAGGGCCGACCGTGCGCCTGCCAGCCCCGGCTCGGCCTCCCTGATAACCTCAAAAGATGATCAAGGGCATCACCATTCTTCGCTCGGTGCACTCGCCCGCTGATTTCGACCAGCTGGTGAGCTTCTTTTCCGCACTGGGTTTTGAGCCCGGCCGCAGCTGGGACGAACCGGCGCGGCAACCAGGGTCGGCCAACAGAGGCCGGCCGTTTCTCGCCCCGCTTGGCAATCTCGAATTCGTCGATGGAGCACTGCCGACGCTTCGCACCGAATTGCTGGTGGAAGTAACGGCGATCGACGCGGTGCATCGAGTCGCCACGCAATGGCTGGAGAAGAATGCGAACGGCGATGGCGCCGCGCCACGCATTAGTCCCATCGAGGACACCCATTGGAAGTCGCGGCTGTTTACGGCCGAACCGGTGCCTGGGTTTGCTGTAGCTTTCTGGGAGTGGAGCGACCCGCTGCGGGGCAAACCCATCGCACTGGAAGGCGACCTGAGCGCTGCGGAGATGCAGTTCGCAATCGTCGTCGCACGGTGGAACGCCGTCATCACCGACCGCCTGCTGCAGGGCGCAGTCGATGCGCTTTTGCGCAGCGGAGCCAGCCGCGAGGCGATTGAAATCGTGCGCGTGCCGGGCTCGTGGGAGATCCCCGGCGCGGCACGCCAACTTGCCGAGAAGCGAAAATTCGACGCCATCATTGCCCTCGGCTGCCTCCTCCGCGGAGAGACCGCACATTACGAAGCAATCTATAACGAGGTGGCGCGCGGCATCGGGCAATCCCAGCAGGAGACAGGCGTCCCGCATTCTTTTGGTGTTCTTACGTGCGACACGCTGGAGCAGGCTCTCGACCGTGCCGGCCTCAAGAGCGGCAACAAAGGGTTCGAAGCCGCTGCAGCCGCCATCGAAATGGCCTCCCTCCGCCGGAAAATCGAAGAACGAGCTGGCGCGGGCCTCACGGGGCTACGTGTATGACTCTTGTCGGCAAGCGCCGCAAATCCCGCGAACTCGCGATGCAAATGCTGTTTCAGGCGGATGTGGGGCGCCAGAATCCTGATGAAGTGCGCAAAACCTTCTGGGCCGCCCGCGAAGAAGTGGATGCGTCGACGCGCGGCTTCGCCGAGGATCTGTTCCGCGTGGCCACGGCGCGCGAAGCGGAAATAGACGTCCTGCTGGAACGCCACTCAAAAAACTGGCGCGTGAGCCGCATGCCTGCTGTCGATCGTAATGTGCTGCGCATGGCTGTGGCCGAGTTGCTGGGGTTTCCCGGCACGCCGGCGCCGATCGTGATTGACGAGGCGCTGGAGATTGCGCGTCGCTATTCTGCGCCTGAGTCGATCGATTTCCTCAATGGGTTGCTGGACGCCATCGCGCGCAGCCAGTAAAGGATTACCCCGGTTGCGCGCTATTCTGAAATCGTGCGATGAAGCTGCTTGCCTGGTTGACGGACGCATTCATCAATACGTTCGGTATCACACGCCCACGCGCCGAGCAGGAGCGCACCGCGCGGATCCTGATCGGCGGATTTCTGCTCGCGTTCATAGTGCTGGTTGCGGGCGTCACGCTGTTTTTCTTCTTCGCTCTGCACGCTGGGAGTAACCACTGACGCGAGGCAGGCAGCGGGAAATGGCGTCGCTGATTGAATCAGGAGGCTCCAGGGACTGAAAAGCCTGGTGACCCCGGGAAGATTCGAACTTCCGACACGCAGTTTAGGAAACTGCTGCTCTATCCACCTGAGCTACGGGGCCACTTTTAGAATCAGCACATTACAAGACTGATGGCGATCACCAACCCACTTTAACTCTCCGTTTCGTTTGATCCGGATCCGAAAAGAAATGGAATGCAGATCGGCCGAGCACGGTGTCAAAAGGGTAGCATTCGGCGAGTACCCCGGGCCATCGGCTTTGCGTGAGGTGCTCGACCCAAAGCACCGACGAATGCCTCCTCCTTCTTCGCAGGTGCTGGGACTAATGCCAGTGGGGCCGCAGGGTCAAAGGAGCTTGTCAAGCGTGATCGGTAGGGTGCGCGCCCGTTTGCCACATGCGTTATAAATCGCGTTTGCTATGGCAGCGCCTGTTCCTGTGATTCCGATCTCCCCAATGCCGCGAGCTCCCATCGGAGTATGCGGGTCGGGAATATCGGCCCAGAGGATGTCAATGGCGGGAACATCCATGTGAACCGGCACATGGTATTCGGCAAGGCTGGGATTCATGATGCGCCCATTGCGCTCGTCAAACAGCGTCTCTTCCATTAAGGCAAGGCCGATTCCCATGATGATGCCGCCACGGAATTGGCTCGCGGCGGTTTTGGCATTCAGAATGCGTCCACAGTCGAAGGAACCGAGGAAGCGGCTGACCCGCGTTTCGCCGGTAATGGCATTCACTCTGACCTCGGCGAACATGGCTCCGAACGAATGCATGGACCAGCGGCCCACCTCCTCGGGAGGGGCAGCTTCGGCCTCGGCGGCGATTTGGTCTCGACCGGCGCGACGGAGGATGGCCGCGTAGCTTTCCCATCGACGCGGGTCCGTTGCTTTGCACAGGCCGCCGTCTCGCGCAGCGACCTGATCGGACGCGAGGCCGTGCAGCGGGGAGTCCGCGCTGGTGAGTTCCATCAACTGCTTTACCAGCTCTCGCTGCGCGGCGATGATGGCGGCTCCAATGGAGGCCGTTTGCGAGGACCCGCCGGCGAGGAACATGCCCGCAAGGTCGGAGTCTCCGTAGTTCACGTTGATGCATTCCATCGCAATGCCGAGGCGGTCGGCGGCGACAATGGTGTGGGTAGTTGAAGTGCCCATACCCATTTCGTGCGCCGCGATGTCAATGGTGACGCACCCGTCGCGGGTCAGCGTGATGCGGGCTCCACCGCCGGGCATACGAAAGTAAGGATAGGTGGCGGTGGCGCATCCAATGCCGACCAGCCACTCTCCTTCGTGGCGCGTGCGAGGACGGCGATCTCGCTTGTTCCAGCCGAACTTATCTGCGCCGGCCTGGTACGCTTCGATGATATGGCGGGAGGAGAATGGTTTGCCGGAGATCGGATCAGTTTCAGGCTCGTTCCGTTTGCGCAGTTCGATGGGATCAATCCCGAGTTTCTCCGCGAGTTCATCCACGGCCGATTCGAGCGCGAAAGTTCCGATGGATTCGCCCGGCGCTCGCATAAAGGTGTTCGCAACCATATCCATATCGGCTACCTGCTGCGCGATCTTGAAATTGCCGGCGGCATAGAGATGGCGCGCTGGAAAGGTGAACTGCTCGGGGCAGTTGTTGTGCGCCGTCATGGCGGCAACGCCCGTGTGTACGAGGGTCTGAAACTTGCCGTCTGCATCAGCACCAATGGCCACGCGCTGTTCCGTGTTCGTACGGCCGCCAACCGTTCGATAAACGCCTTCGCGCGAGAGGACCATACGGACCGGGCGCTGCGCCAGTTTCGAAGCCGCTGCCGCGAGAACGTGGTGGTGCCAGAGACATTTGCCTCCAAACCCTCCGCCAACATAGGGCGACGACACGTGCACCTGGTCTTCCGTCAAGCCGAACACCTCGGCCAAGGTCCATGCCGTTTGACGCAGAGTTTGGGAAGCATCGTGGATAAACAGCTCATTGTCGTTCCAGAACAGCGTCACAGCATGCAGCTCGATGGCGTTGTGGTTGTAACGCGGCGTGTGAAACGTGCAGTCAACCCGAAAAGGCGCGGCTGCCAAGGCCGCCTCCGCGTCGCCTTTCTCGATCTGCGATGGTTCGCCAAGAATGGTCTCAGGGAATCGGGCGTGCAGCTTCGCGGCGTCGAAGCGCACCATGGCAGGCTCGGGAGCGCGGGTGACGCGAATAAGCGACTTCGCATGGTCGGCCTGCTCCTGTGTCTCGGCAAGAACCACGGCCACGGTTTCGCCATTCCAGTGGATGGTGTCGTCCTGCATAATGGGCCGGTCGCTGGGACCGACGGCCTTCGGGGCGCTCAGAAATGGCGGCGTTGGCTTCATTGCCGGCGCGTTGCGGTGCGTCATCACCAGCACTACACCGGGAGCTGCCTCTGCTTCGGAAGTGTCGATGGAGCGGATGCGCCCCCTGGCAATGGTGCTGTAAGCCAGTGCGGCGAAGACCATCCGGTCTTCCTTAAACTCGGCGGCAAACCTCGCCGCTCCCGTTACCTTTTGCGGTGCATCGATGCGCGAAACGGAAGTTCCGATCAGGCCGTGCTTCTCGTGGATCAACGGATCCGGGGCGGTTCCCGGAAAGGAGTTTGCCGGTATATCGATGGCTTCATTCTGCACAGGGCTCATGCCTCAACCTCACTCAGTCCCTTCAGGACCGCTGTGATGACGCGCTTCGCCAACTCCACCTTGAACGCGTTGTCCCGGAGTGGCTTCGCATCCGCCAGCTCGGCATCCGCTGCGGCGCGGAAGCTCTCTTCCGTGGCCGTTTTGCCGCGCAGCATCTGCTCTGCAGCCAACGCGCGCCATGGCTTGGGAGCGACGCCCCCAAGCGCGAGTCGAACATCCTTCACCGTCCCGTTATCGAGGTGGATCGCGGCAGCCACCGAGACCAGGGCAAACGCATAACTGGCCCGGTCTCGCACCTTGCGATAGGTGGACCGCATCGAAAAGGCAAGAGCGGGCAGTTCGATGGCCGTCACCAGTTCTCCTGGTTGAATCGACGTTTCCAGTTCCGGATGTTCTCCGGGAAGCTGGTGAAACTCTGTGAATGGGAGGCCCCTCTCACCGCCGCTCCCCTTCAGGTGCACGAGGGCGTCGAGTGCGGCAAGCGCCACGCACATGTCGGAAGGATGCGTGGCCACGCATGCCGGCGAGGCACCGAGGATCGCATGCATCCGGTTGAAGCCCTCTAACGCATCGCACCCCTGACCCGGGTGCCGCTTGTTACAGCGAGAGCCGTCCTCATCGTAGAAATATGTGCAGCGCGTGCGTTGCAGCAGATTGCCGCCCACCGTCGCCATGTTACGAATCTGCGCCGAGGCTCCCGCCAGGATCGCCCTGGCCAGAACCGGATAGCGCGTGCGCACCAAGATGTTCTCTGCAACAGCAGTGTTGCGTGCCGCCGCTCCAATCAGAAGGCTTCCGTCGGGCTGTTCTGTGATCGATTGCGAAAGCGCCGTGACGTCGACCAGGCGTGTGGGCTTTTCCACCGTCTCGCGCATCAGGTCGACCAGATTTGTACCGCCGCCCAGATATTTCGCGCCATTTGTGCCGATCAGGCGAACCGCATCGGCTGCGTCTCGGGCCCGCTCGTAGCTGAATGGATTCATTTCGCAGCCTCCTCCCAGACCTCAGCGATCGCCTCGACGATGCCGTTGTAGGCGCCGCAGCGGCAGAGGTTCCCGCTCATCCGTTCGCGCAACTCGTCAGGGCTAAGAGTGAAATCTTTCGCGGAAAGATCCGCACTCACATGGCTCGGCACGCCGCGGTCGATCTCGTGCATCATTCCAATCGCGGAGCAAATCTGGCCGGGCGTGCAATAACCGCATTGAAAGCCATCGAAGTCGATGAAGGCTCGCTGAAGAGGATGGAGATGCTCCGCCGAGCCAAGCCCCTCAACTGTGGTGATCTCTCGCCCGTGATATTGAACAGCCAGTGCAAGGCAGGAGAGGATCCGCTCCCCATCCACGAGCACGGTGCATGCGCCGCACGCTCCCTGATTGCAACCTTTCTTCGAGCCATGCAGTTCGAGGTGATCGCGCAGCAGATCCAACAGAGACGTTCGTGGATCAACGTCCAGTTCGATGCGCTTGCCATTAATTTTCAGATCCATGGGTGGCTCCCTGTTTTCGATAGAGGAGGGCGTCATTTCGCGAGGCCGATGAACGAAGAGATGCTAAATCCGCGAGCAGGGTATATTCTGTCCTTCACCAGACTTGTCGGCTGTTGCGCAGGCGATCATCGAGGATCGCTTCACACATTTCCGGCGGCATCGGATCGACATTCTTTCCTGTATGGCAGGATAGCTTCCGCAAACGAGGCAATGCGTTGAAACTTGAGGCTGGCCAGCCGATTTGCTTTCACTTGAGCGAAGCACTGGAGGAAAGCAAGGAATCCGGACGAGATTCGCCGCGCGCTCTGTCGTGGCCGATCATGCATGTTGGCAGGGCTCATACCAGGACTCATGGCGACGAGCCGGTGGAGTCGACTGTCCCCTCCGCGCTCACGTCGACAGTCACTTGCTTCTCCACTCGCAGGACGAACGTGCTGGGGTCCTTCATGCCCCACGCTACATACGGAACCGCGAACTCCGTCGTGGCAGCCAGATCGTCTGCTGCGCTCATTCGAACCGTCATCACCAGCCGCAGGGGATGATCGTTGCCATGAATCGTGAAGGTACCGTCAACCGTAATCTGCTGCTCCGCTCCCGGCTTTGGTGCGCTGCTAACTTTCTCCGGGTGGAAGATCGCCTCGGGATAGGTCGCCGTCTGCAGGATTTTTCCCTTCATCAGCCGGTCTCGCGTGGCGTTGCCGCTGTCTCCGCTGTCGAGCTCGACGATCACTTCCCCGTCGGCATGCCCGGTGGCCGGATCGAGGGTGATGATTCCGCCCTTCATGGCAAACGTGCCGTGAACCGTATGCAGCACGTCGCCGAGCGTCCACCGGATCGCCGTCCTGGCAGGATCCAGATGGATCGTAACGGGGTGCTGCGGCGTCTGTGCAGACAGAATTACAGAGACCGGCAGCATTGCCAGCGCCGGCACAATATTTCTTCGCAGCCATCGGCTCTTCATTGCGGCAGCGGGTCCTCAGACGAAACGGGGGGCAGCAGCAGCGCTCCCATTGCAGCACCATGGCGTAACAGGAATTTCGTAAGCGGCTGCTCTCCCACGTGCACCGCGAGCAGCTTGCCAAAGAGGTCAGGCCTTGCGCCCAGGACCGGCAGCGCTCGCTCGCGCAATCCGCCGAAGCGGTCGAGCAACAGCATCATGGCCGCCATTCTGTGGGGCAGCGCGAGAATCGAGGAGTGGCGAGCCTCATACAAGTCGAGACTTCCGGCCGACAGCGACTCCGCCAGCAGCATTGCCTGGCGAAAACCCATCGCCAGGCCTTCGCCGGTGATCGCATCCGCCGATCCTGAGGCGTCGCCGATCAGCGCCAGGTTGCCGCGCGTCACTTGCTGTAACCGCCGCGTCAGGGTAATCGCGCCGCGTTCCGGGGTGTTCCGCTCCACGCTGGTTAGCCTTTTCTCGAGGAACGGGATGCCCGCCAGAATGTCAGCCAAACGCACACCGCTGTGCCGCGTGATTGCCGCAACGCAGACCTCCTTAGGCCCCACCGGCGTGACATAGGCCTGGCCGAGACTGCCCCAGTGGATCTCGACGTATTGACTCCACGGCGCAACACGAAAGTGCGCGCGAAACCCGAAGCGGCGGCTGGAAACCTCGCCCGGCTCGAGCCCCGCCCACCTGCGAATCTGCGATGTGACGCCGTCGGCTCCCACCATCCATCGGTACGCGCAGGATTCGCCTCCGGCCAGGATCGGCTTCCCCGGTTGCGCACTGACGGCCGCGCCCCACTGCATGCGCACGCCCAGCTCCGTTGCCCGTTCCAGCAGCAGCCGGTGCAGCACTGGCCGTCGCACGCCGATGCCGGTGCCACGCGGAAACTCGGCGGCGCATCGTGCCCCATCCTGTGCGAAGAGAATGCCCTTGAACTCGGCCCCCTGATCGGCACGCACCTCGACGCCCAGCCGCGCCAGTTCGCGCCGCGAGTTCGGCATCAGGCCTTCGCCGCATGGCTTATCGATCGGCGGCCGCATCGCGTCAGCCACCAGCACGTCCGCTCCACGCTGGCGCAGCGCGATGGCCGCTGCCAGCCCGGCCGGCCCGCCGCCGGCGATTAGTACATCACAGCTGTTTTGTCCCGGCATTCGCTTCTACCATTCCAGCAGCAGCATCTCGCAGCAGAAGCCGGGGCCCATCGCAGCCAGAATGCTGCGCGATCCCGGCGCGGGACGCCGGTGCTTCATCACTTCATCCAGCACGACGAGCACGGAGGCCGACGACAAATTGCCAACGCGGCGCAGCGCCTCCCAGGAAACCTCCAGCGCCTCGCGAGGCAGGCCCAGCGCCTCCTCAGTCGCCTCGAGCACCCTGGGACCGCCGGTGTGCATGATCCACGAGCCGATGT
>JBARMS010000119.1:0-1769 GCA_049802575.1 Acidobacteriaceae bacterium
CACGTGCAGCGCGCCGACCGCGCCGGCAACATCGAGATTCAGGGTTCCCGCGGCTTCGATATCGCCCTGCTCGGCGCGGCGCAAACGGTGCTGGTCACCGCGGAGGAGATTGTCGAGCCGGGCGAGCTGGGCGCGCCGCGGGCGTTCCTGCTGCCCCGCGAATTCGTCCCCGCCGTCGCGCATCAGCCCTGGGGCGCGTGGCCCACCTCGTGCCTCCCGTACTACGCGACAGACTATCGCGAGCTGCTGCGCCACATGCGCGCTGAGCAGGAGCAGCGGCGTTCCGCGCGGTCTGCGGTTCCCGCCGCTGCGCCGGAAACCGGCGCACAACCAAAGGCGCCGCCTGCTCCCACGCAGGAACAGCAGCAATTCCTCGTCGCCGCGGCCGGCGTTCGCACCGCGCACCTCACGCCCCCGGTCCTCGCGCAGCATCGCGTCCCCCCTTCCTCCGATTCGTGGACCATCGACGAGCTGATGGCCGTCGCGCTCTCGCGCGAGTACGACAACCACAGCATCTGCTCGGTCGGCTCCGTCTCGCCCCTGGCGATGGTCTCTTACCTGCTCGCCAAGCGGACGCACGCGCCCAACCTGACCATCATTGCGCTCAATGGCGGCTTCATCGACATCGACTTCCACCCCATGTCGCTCACGGCGGCCGAGCCGCTCGAGTTCGCGAGCGCCAAGGTCTTCTGGGGGGGCGACGAAACCTACCACTGGTACTACCAGCAGGGGCGCATCACCCACGAAGTCATCACGACGGCGCAGGTCGACCAGCAGGGAAGAACGAACAACGCGTGGATTCGCACCGGCGACAAGCGCCTGCGCCTGCCCGGCCAGGGAGGCATGGCTGACGTCGCCAACCTGCACCGCAATTTCATCCTTTACCTCACCCGGCACACCCCCGAGCGCTTCCTCGAGGCCGTCGAATTCTGCACCGCCTCGCGCGGCCTCCTCACCGCGGAGGAACGCCGCGCCGTCGGACTGCCCCACGGCTCGGTCCGCCTCATCTCCGACCTCGGCATCTTCGAGCTGGACGAGCGGGATCGCCGCTACCGCCTTGTCAGCCTCCATCCCGGCGTCACACTCGAGCAGGTCCGCGCACAGACCGGAGGGGAAGTCCTCGTCGCGCCCGATCTCCGGACGACGGAGCCGCCGACGCCTGACCAGCTTCGCCAGATCCGCGAGGAAATCGACCCGTTCGGCATCCGCCGCCTGGAGTTTGTCGCCAGCCGCGATCGCCTCTCCCTGATCGAAAGCATTTTGGACGCGGAGGCTGGCCTGGTTCGGCAACTCGCCGGCATCGCCGCTACTCATCCCCCATCGCAACAAAACTCCGGAGGTACACGTTGAGCGGACCACTCCAGGGCCTGCGCGTCGCAGACTTCAGCCAGCTCGTCCAGGGCCCCAACGCCACGCAGACGCTGGCCGACATGGGCGCCGAAATCCTGAAAGTCGAGCCCCTGAAAGGGGACTGGCAACGCAACTGGTCGCTCGGCGATGCCTGGATCAACGGCGAGAGCGTCTCGTTCCTCGCCTTCAATCGCGGCAAGCGCAGCATCGCGCTCAACCTCAAGGATCCGCGCGGGAAAGAGGCCGCTCTGCGCATCATCGGCTCCTGTGACGTGCTGCTTGAGAACTTCCGCCCCGGCGTAATGGATCGCCTCGGCCTGGGCTATGCCACGCTCGCCGAGCTGCACCCGAAGCTCATCTACTGCGCCAGTTGCGGCTGGGGCCAGGATGGGCCCTACCTCACGCGCCCCGGCCAGGAC
>JBARMS010000120.1:0-6306 GCA_049802575.1 Acidobacteriaceae bacterium
GGCCGGGGCCGGCGCGGGGCTGGCCGCTGCGGGCATCGTCGCCCTGTTCACCCACAAGGCCGATATCAGTATCCCTTCGGGCTCGCAGGTGGAAATGGTCATCCAGCGCCCGCTGGTGCTGGAAGAAGACACACTCAATGGGCCCACCACGCTGGTGCCGGCTGCGGCGCAGCAGACGCCCATGGCGAAACCGTCGCTGCGCGACCGGCCCACGATGATTTGCCCGCCTGGCAGCCTGGGCTGCAGCTAATTCAGTTCGGCAAGGAACCCTGACCAGTGCGAAAAAGTGGAACGCATGGCTGGCTGCGCGACATCGTCATCTCGTGTCTCGCCTCGGTCTTTATCATCACGGTTCTCTATCAGCCGGTACGCGTCGAAGGCACCAGCATGCAGCCGGGCCTGCGCGACCAGGACCGCCTCTTCATCGACAAGTTCTTCTTTCGCTTTGAAAAGATCAACCGCGACGATGTCGTCGTCTTTCACTATCCGCGCGATCCGGAAAAGAGCTACATCAAGCGGGTCATCGGCCTGCCTGGTGACACCATCCGCATCGTGCAGGGGCGCGTGTTCATCAACGGCAAGCCCATCGACGAGTCGTACGTGCCGCGCCGCTATCAGGACACGCGCTCCATGGGCGAACTGGTCGTTCCCCCTGACGAATACTTCGTCATGGGCGACCATCGCTCCATTTCCAGCGACAGCCGCGATTTCGGCCCGGTCGATCGCGATCTCATCTACGGCAAGGCCGAGTTCATCTATTGGCCCGCAGATAACGTCGGCGTCGTGCGCTGAGGCGGTTCCGTGCCCGAGCCTGATGCGGCGTTTTCCCGCGATCACGATGACGCGGAATGGCGTTGTCCGCCGGGTTAACAGAGCGCCTCTTCATTACCTGAGTTGATAGTCCTTTCGTAACCTTCGCGATTTCCTCTGGACACCCGGCCCTTCCCTCCCTGAGAATGCCTCCACCCTGAGACCTGCCGCATCCGCGGCGGCAATCCCTACGACTCAGGGCCAAGGAGAGAATGTGATTCGCCTGTTCAGGACGTCCCTGCTCTCAACGGCCGCGCTGCTCTTCGTCGCGACTTCATTTAGCCAGACGCAAACCCTCTTAACCCGTCATGTGCGCCCAGCCGTCGCCAGTGGTCAGGCAAAGCCGGTCGGCGCCATGCCCGCAATTCAAAGCTTGCGCCTCACGCTCGTTCTGCCCCTCCGCAACCAGACTCAGCTCGATAACCTGCTGGCCGATCTCTACAACCCCAACAGCCCGTCCTACCACCATTTCCTCACCATGGAGGAGTTCACCGCGCAGTTCGGCCCCACGCAGGACGATTACGACGCGGTGCTCAACTTCGCGCAGGAACATGGCCTTCGTGTGGTCGCCACCTCCCCGAATCGCGTGAACGTTGACGTGGTCGGCTCCATCGGAGCCATTAACAAAGCCTTCCACGTGACGATGCGCACATACCAGCACCCGACGGAGAACCGCACCTTCTTTGCGCCCGATCGGGAGCCCACTGCCGACCTGCCCTTCCAGCTCTGGCATATCGCGGGGCTCGACAACTACTCGATTCCGCATCCCGCCGGCCTGACCAGGCGGCCCGACGGAAAGAAGGCGACATCGAACGCTACCACGGGTTCGGGACCGTCAGCCTCGTTCCTCGGCAGCGACATGCGCGCCGCGTACTACGGCAACGGCTCGCTGAACGGCGCAGGGCAGTACCTCGGCCTCCTCGAGTACTACGGCACCGATCTCGCCGATGTGCAGACCTACTACACGAACGCTCATCAGACCTATCCCAGCGGCGTCATCTCGCTGCTTTCGACGGACGGCACCAGCACCAGCTGCACGGAAAGCAGTGGATGCGACGACACGGAGCAGACGCTCGATATCACCCAGGCTCTCGGCATGGCGCCGGGGCTGTCGGGCCTGGTGGTTTACGTGGGCTCGACCGACTCGGCGATCTTCAATTCCATGGCGACCCATAAACCGCTGAACGCTGAACTGAGCTGTTCCTGGGGCTGGAGCCCGGCCGATCCCAGCACGGACGACCCCTACTTCGAGGAATTTGCGACGCAGGGGCAGAACCTCTTCGTAGCCGCCGGCGACAGCGGCAAATGGAGCTCCTCGCAGGACGTCTATCCAGCCGATGACGTTTACATCACTTCGGTCGGCGGCACCGATCTGACCACCAGCTCCGCAGCCGGTCCGTGGGCCTCGGAGACAGCCTGGTCTGATGGCGGGGGCGGCATCTCGCCTGACAAATACGCCATCCCCTCCTGGCAGACAACGGCGGCTAGCGGCTGCTCCAGCTGCTCGAAGACCTACCGCAACGGCCCGGACGTTTCGGCCAACGCTAACTTCACCTTCTACGTCTGTGCCGACCAAACCACCTGCACGGCCAACGAATACGGTGGAACCAGCTTTGCGGCGCCGATGTGGGCCGGCTTCCTGGCTCTCGTCAATCAGCAGTCCATTGCGAATGGGAACAAGGCTCTGGGCTTCATCAATCCCACCCTGTACACCATTGGCGAAGGATCGAGCTACGATTCGGACTTTCACGATATCACCAGCGGCAGCAACGGCTACTCCGCGACCACTGGGTACGATCTGGCGAGCGGCTGGGGCAGCCCGAAAGCTGCGTTGGTGAGCGCGCTGGCAGGCGGAACGTCCACGCAGCCGGGCTTCAGCCTCTCCGCGTCGCCCGGATCGGTCTCCGTGGTCGCCGGCAACTCGGGCAACTCCACCATCACCAGCACCGTGACCGGCGGATTTGATTCAGCGGTCACTCTCTCGGCGTCGGGTCAGCCTTCCGGCGTCACCGTTTCCTTTAGCCCCACTTCCATCACCGGCTCCGGCTCCTCGACCATGGCCATGGCCGTGGCCTCGACGGTGGCTGCCGGCACCTACACAATCACCGTGAAGGGAACGTCAGGAACCACGACGGAATCCACGACGGTAGCTCTCACGGTGACCACGGCTGGAACGGGCAGCTTCACCCTGTCGGTGTCGCCGACCTCCGGCTACCTCGATCGGGGCCAGAGCGGCTACGCTGTCGTCACGGTTACGGCCTCGGGCGGGTTCGATTCGGCCGTCACATTCACGGCGACCGGCGTTCCGTCGGGCGTCACCTACAGCTTCAGCCCGTCCTCGGTAACGGGTTCGGGCACGACCGACTTCAACCTGACGGTCTCGCGCAGCGCTCCAACGGGAACGTCCACCATCACCATCAAGGGCGCCGGAGGCGGCAAGTCGGCTTCCACAACGCTGACCTTCCAGGTACGCCGCTAAACAGAGGCGCAAGCTGCACTGGCAGCCAGCGTATCCGCAGCCGAAGGGCCCGGGTCGTTCAGCGATCCGGGCTCTTCTCACTACCCGAGGAAAAGGTTGACAAAGAAGCTCGGCGTTCGGATGCAAATTGCCGTCCTTCTGGTCGCGGCTGTGGCGCTGATCTACCCTTTTGCGACCCGGGGTCTCATCGCCGGCCACGATCGCAGCGTACACATCCGGTACCAGCACTTTTTCAACGAACAGATCGCTGGAGGCGAGTTTTATCCGCGGTGGATGCCGGGCCTGAACCTCGGCCATGGCAGTCCGATCTTCTTCGTTCAGTATCCCCTTCCTTATTACGTCGCCTGGGGATTCGGGCACCTAATCCCGAATCACTGGGGCATCTATACCGAGACGCGCACTCTGGGACTTTCAGTTGTGCTCGCTACGATTCTGGGAGCGCTGTTCACCTACGCGTGGTGCGCCACCTTTGCCGATGGCCCCAGTGCGCTGCTGGCGTCCGCCGCGTTTCTCACTCTGCCGTATTTCCTGTGCATCGATCTGCAGCTTCGCATTGCAGTCGGCGAGATCTGGGCGCTGATGGTTTTGCCCCTCGCGTTTTACTTCCTGGAGCGGAGATCGTTGCAGCCACGCCGTTCGCTTGCCGGTCTGGCAACAGCGTTTGCCCTGCTTTTGCTGTCGCACGTGTTTACGGCGGCGCTGGCCGCGCCGGTTCTGGTGTCCTACGCGATCTGGCGTTCGGAACCCGGGAAGCACGTTTACGCATTGGCCCACGCGGCGTGCGCGCTGGCCCTGGGAACGGCCATGGCGGCGGTTTATACGCTGCCATTGATCACGCATAGTCACTTTATGCCTTCCGATCGCATGTTTCTCTGGGGGGACAATTATTCTCCGTTCAGCCAGTTGTTTCCCTACGACGGCTCCATGTTTCCCGACGACTCTCGCGGTTGGGGCCACGTGAGCTGGATAGCTCGGTGGCTGGCAGCAGCCGCAGCTGGCGCAGTCGGCTGGGGCCTCTATCGTTGGAGGCATGCTGGATCAGCAGCTCTCCGCGCGTCCCTGGCAGCCCTCTCCATTGTGATCCTCGGCCTGACCGTCCTGGCTGGGCATCTGCCGGGCGCGGGCGGAGTTCCCGGCGTAGCACCTCTGACGGATGGTCTGGCCATGCAGCGCGCCCACATCTTCGCCTGCAGCTTCCTCACTCTGGAGGCTGCGTTGCTGTGCTACTGGTGTTTGCCGAAGCGAAAGAATCAAAGACTCGAAGATTTCCTGATGGGCCTGGCACTCCTGAGTTATCTCATGATGACGCGCTGGAGCCTCGTGATCTGGAAGACGATTCATCCTCTGCAAAGCGTGTTCTTTCCCTGGCGCTTCAACGTATTCGTCGCCGTTGCGACCGCCGGCCTGGCGGCGCTGGCATTTTCATGCATTGGAGAACAGCCTTTGCGCAAGCGAGTGCCAGCCAGCCTGCTTGCAGTTGTGGTTTGGGGGCTGGTTGCGGGAAGCGTGGCAAGGATCAATCACGTGGAGAAGGCGTTCCAGGCAATCCGGCCTGCAGGGTTTGAGCCGGCCCCGGACGGCGCCTTTCCCCTCTACGTCCAGGCGAAAACTCTGCAGGAAGCTCTCGATGTCATGGCCCCCGAAAATTCCCGCCCGGACGTGATCGTAACCGCCGGCAGCGGCAAAGCAAGCATGACCATGGTGAATCCGCGGCTGATCGCACTGAACGCCGTGTGCGAGAGTAACTGCACGTTGCAGCTGAGTCAGTTCTACTACCCTGCATGGCACGCAAGGCTCGCAGGGGGCGCGAGCGAGGTTGCGTTGCGGCCGGCTTCGCCAGGAGGCCTGATGGAAATCTCTTTGCCCGCCGGAGAAAACAGCGTTGCGATTGCTCTTCCGCGCGACTGGTCCGAGGAATTTGGCCCATGGATCAGTTTGGTCTCTTTGACCGTCGTCCTGCTGCTTGCGTTCAGCGATAAGCCGCAGGCGGGACCATCGGCTTTGCCCCGATTGGCCGCTCCCTGAGAATCTGGCGGCCGCGGCTCGGAGCAGATAGCGGAGGACCTCAATTTTATGCGCTGAGGCCCGACCGGGGGCCATTCCTCTCTTGGTACACGCTGCGGACCTCGCTCCGATTTGCCACACATTCGGTAACTCGGCTCCGCTTTCCTCACCAACGTCAACGGCGTTGCCGATACCTTCCTCACAAGGGGATAAAACCATGGCCGCGCGTACCGCAGATCCCGCCTTCTATCCCAGTCTTTCTGCCCAGTTCACCGATGCGAAAAACACCGCAGCCCATCAACCGCCCGCCATGATCCTCGACGACCCTCTCGGTGCGTTCCGCGGCCTCGGTTTCGCCATCGTTCTGCAGGTTCTGTTCGGCATCATTGGAGTGGGAATCTGGGAGGTTCTGCGCCGGCTCTTCTGACGAAAGTCATCGCCGCCCTGTTCGTCCTGCTACATTCGGGAGATGAATCTCGTGATCAACGGCCAGTTGCGCGCCTTTGACCTGGCTTCCGGCGCATCGCTCGAGGATTTGCTGGCCGCGCTGGGGCTGAAGCAGGACCGCGTGGCCGTCGAGCACAACGGCTCCATCGTTTCCCGCCCCGCGTGGCCCGGCACTCCCATTGCAGAGGGTGACAAGTTGGAAATCGTCCATTTTGTCGGCGGCGGCGCGCACCATTAAGCTGGTGATTCATGTCCGATGCCCCCTCATCGCTCTTCAATCGTCGTGATGTCGCCCGTGCTGCCCTCATCGGCGGCGCCTCGACGCTGCTTTCAGCAACCGCTCTGAACGCTCAGTCCACCGCCGGCGCGAAAGGGCTGCTCAACGCGCACGACTTCGGTGCAGCCGGCGACGGCAAGACCGACGACACCGCCGCCCTGCAGCGGGCCATCGACGCCGCGGCGGAGGTGAGCGGCGGCGTCTTTCTGCCGCCGGCGGTCTATCTCACCCGCGAGCTGCATGTGCGCGCCGGGATCGCCCTGGTCGGTATCCCGGCCTGGAACTACAG
>JBARMS010000121.1:0-4200 GCA_049802575.1 Acidobacteriaceae bacterium
TGCTTATGCCGCGCGAGCCTTTGCGCGCAGCGCAGCAGTTCGTCCGCGGCCCTGCAAAGGCCCCTCGTCGGCGGTTCGATCCCGTCCCTGGCCACCACTCCGAATGCCACCCATGCTTATGCCGCGCGAGCCTTTGCGCGCAGCGCAGCAGTTCGTCCGCGGCCCTGCAAAGGCCCCTCGTCGGCGGTTCGATCCCGTCCCTGGCCACCACTCCGAATGCCACGCAATCTCATCCGCGCGAGCCTTTGCGCGATGACAATTCTGCTCTCCTGGGCTGGAAGTTCAGCATCGGTCCTTCGACGTGCTGCGCTCGTTCCGTAGTCTTTCCCCACCCATCGCCCGCGTAGCGCATCTCATTGCAGGTACGAGGAGATTCCCATGGCCGCTCATCCCAAACCGACGCCTGGAAACGCCACGCCTGAGGCCGACCCCTGCAACAGCCCTATTGACCGCAATGCCCCGGCGGGCAGCCCCAACTCTCTTGGCGCGAAGAGCGACTGTAACGGCCGCCCCACCACCGATGACAGCGTCGTCGAAGCGAAGGACGAGCAGGCACCGTTGCCCACGCCTCCCGGCCAGGGAAACGAGCGCGGCCGCCCCTAAGCGAAATGCAATCCGCTCGAATTTTCTGTGGAGTTTAGGCTTGACGCCCAGCACCGCCAGCCGATTCCGGCTCGTGCAGGCAGTAACTCAGTGGACCGACAGCTTCTGTCGCGGGCCATGCGGCCGGCAATAGATCCATGGGATTTACAGCAGGTGCAACAGAGCGCGCGCGCCGGCGATCAGGCCCACCCACAGCAAGCCGCCGAGAACCACACCGAGAACAGCGCCGCGAGCCGGGGAACCCTGGTCTTCCGGGGAGTTCCAGCGACCTGCAGGCCAGCGGATTGCCCTGGCTTCGTGCCACCGGCCGGCAGCATCGAACCCCATCCCACCGCGAATTGCCTCAATAGGTGTCACCATGTTCCAGCTCCTAATCAGAGGCTCGGTGCTCAGTACGAGCCGTCAGAATGAGCCGATCATCGCAAACTTGCTGAGCCTCTGGATGTGACATCAATCACTCTGGTTGTTCATCAGCCATATAAATGGGATGCGAGAACACGCCAGGTCAACAGGCTGCGGGGCACAGCCGCCCGCGGCAGGCGGCAATCCGGACCAAAACACAATGTGCGTCCCGCAGGACGCACATCGGAGCAGCTACGCGGCAATGTGTTCGACTGCCGTTTGCGCTAGGCGCGAATCCGGCTGCGCAGTTCCTCGGGGATCCGATCCTGCAGAACCCGCGCCTGCTCAATGGCCACACCGGTCAGGTAGACAGGAGCCGGAGTCGCAACCGCGACGAGGATCCACGCCACCAGTGACGCTAGTAACCCCAGCACCGCCGCTGCCTGCAGAGTCAGCACCAGCTGCGTGTGCTCCAGATGCATCACCACGGCTGCCGTCCGCAGCGGTTCGATGTGGTGGATGATCGCGAGCGCGAGCAGAAACGCGAGGATCGACACCGTGCTCAGCGTGATCAGCGTGACATCGATAACGCGATGGATCCGCTGCCGGGTGCGGCAATGGTTGCACGTTGCCAGATGCTGTTCGTAATCGGTACGCATCTCGGGGGATATGCCCGAAATGTCATAGCGCCAGCTTGAAAGTATGTCCCCGACGACTGTATCGGTACATGCAGTACTCATCGTTCAGGTCCCCACTCTCTGCCGTCCCCTGCAAAGTTCCGCGCCCGGGTAACCCGTTGGAGGCATTGCAATGAAAGGGGCGGCTAATAGCATTATAGGGCCCAGGTTAGTCCAGGACAATAGGTTCCATCGGACGACTCTGCTCTGCCAATACGAGCCGATTGGCCAGCAGGTTCATTTTGTCGCGCAGCGCGCGCTCCGCCGAGATACGCGCCAGTTCGGGCAAATTATTACTTTCAGACAAATGCGCCAGCACGATATACGCTGCGTGGCCGTCATAGCCGCGCGCCAGAAACTCCGCTGCGGCGTCGTTTGACAAGTGCCCCACCCGCGACATCACACGCTGCTTGACCGACCACGGATACGGCCCGTCGCGCAGCATATCCAGGTCGTGATTGGATTCAAGCATCAGCACATCGCATCGCCTGAGGTGGATACGAAGATTAGAAGGCATATAGCCCAGATCGGTCGCTATGCCAAGTCGCGCCCCCTCCGCCTCAAAGACAAACCCAACAGGATCAACAGCATCATGGGGGATGGTAAATGGGGTTACGGCGATGTCCCCGATGCGGAACGCGTTTCCTGACTCGAAATACTCGACCGCCGGCAGCGCCGTGGGGTCCTTCTCCGGCTCGCTGAGCGATTCCTCGGCCGCGGCTTTTTCCTCGGCGTCCGGCTCAGGATCGCCTTCCCTCACCGCGCAGATCATGTTGAGCGTCGCGGCCTCGGAGCCGGCCTCTGGGCTCTGGGCTCTGAGTTCTGCGCTCTGTTTCCTGCGCTGCTCCAGCCACTCGGCATAGGTGATGCGCTTGCGCGGAGTCATCCAACGCACCCAGGCCCGGTGGGTCGGCTCCGTCAGGTAGACGGGGATGCCCAGCTTGCGCGCGGTCACCGCCAGCCCCTGCACATGATCCTGGTGCTCGTGCGTAATCAGGATGGCGTCGATCGACTCGGGATCCTCACCCGCCATCCGCATCCGCTTCAGCAACTCGCGGCACGAGAGCCCGGCATCGACCAAAATGCGCGTAGTGGAACTGGCGACGATGGTGCTGTTGCCTTTGGAGCCGCTGGCGAGCACCGTCATCCGCACCATAATCCGCAGGATACGCTCGAACCGTGTGGAAGGCCGGGATTTGCGAGTACGACAGTAACTGGACAGTTACGAGCGAAGCGACGAGTCGAGCCGCGCCCTATTCGTACCGGTAGAAGCCACGCCCGCTCTTTTTGCCCAGCCATCCGGCATCGACCATGCGGATCAGCAACGGGCAGGGACGGTATTTCGGATCGCCCAGGCCATCGTGCAGCACGCGCATGATGTCGAGGCACACGTCGAGGCCGATGAAATCGGCCAGCGTCAGCGGCCCCATGGGATGCGCCATGCCCAGCTTGAACACCTCATCGACCGCTTCCGGGGTGGCGACCCCCTCCATCACGGCATACATCGCCTCGTTGAGAAGCGGCATGAGCACGCGGTTCGAGACGAACCCCGGCGCATCGTTCACTTCCACCGGAGTCTTCCCCAGCTTCTCCGCCAGCGTCTTCACCGTGTCGAAGGTCACCTGCGTCGTCGCCAGCCCGCGAATCACTTCGACCAGCTTCATCACGGGGACCGGGTTGAAAAAGTGCATCCCGATCACGCGGTCCGGCCGTCCCGTCTGCGCCGCCAGCTTCGTAACGGAGATGGACGACGTGTTCGACGCCAGGATCACGTCCGGCCGCGCGACCCGGTCCAGATCGCGAAAGATTTCGCGCTTCACCTCGTACCGCTCCGTTGCCGCTTCCACGATGAAGTCCGCGTCGGCCAGCTCCTCCCGATCGAGCGTTCCCTCGATCCGCGCCAGTGCGTCATCCACATCGCCCGGCGTGATCTTTCCCTTTTTGGCTTCGCGCTCCAGGTTGACGCGAATCGTCTCCAGGCCGCGATCGAGAAATCGCTGCTCGACCTCGCACAGGCGAACCCGGAAGCCGCTGCGCGCAAAGACGTGCGCGATGCCATTGCCCATCGTCCCGGCGCCCACGACGCCCACGGTCTTGATCTCAGTCATGAAATCCTCTGAAACCTGTCACCTGCAACCTGTCACCTGCAACCTGTCCTCACGGCACCCGCACCAAGAGACAAGTCACGTTGTCGCGGCCGCCCGCGTCATTGGCCGCCTGCACCAGACGTTTCGCCGCTCCCTCGAGGCTACGTTCCGAGGCCAGCGCCTCGGCGATCGTGTCTTCGTTGATTTCGCGCGTGAGCCCGTCACTGCAGAGCAGGAAAACGTCCCCCGGCTCAACCGCCATTTCCTGCACCTCTTCGCTGACCGACTGCTGGGTGCCCACCGCGCGCGTAATCACGCTGCGAAATGGCGACCGGTCCGCTTCTTCCCGCGTCATGGTGCCGAGGCGCATCTGCTCGTCCACGAGCGAGTGGTCATGCGTGCAACGCCGCAACTCGCCGCTGCGGAACAGGTAGCATCGGCTGTCTCCGGCGTGGGCGATCAGCGCAGTCCCGGTAGCCGTGTTCCTGGAG
>JBARMS010000122.1:0-3445 GCA_049802575.1 Acidobacteriaceae bacterium
GCATCATGAGGCCGTCGTGCATGAGCGGATAGGGGAAATGATCGCCGTAATAGAGGATGAGATAGATGCCGGTCATGCCGAGGAGACCGAAGAGCAGGCGCTGCCGCGCTGCCCGCGGAATGAGGGCGTCGAGATCGGCGAGAACGATGCCGAAGAGGAATGCCGGAACGTGAGGCGGTGGCGAGAATTTCAGAGCGCGCATCCAGAAGCCGTCGGTGTAGCGTCCAGGATGCAGATCGCCGTCGGGGTGGAAGTGCATGTAGAGGCTGGGCAGGACCATGCCCAGGCACCAGAAGCCGAGCAGAAGCAGGACCAGGGAGCGGATCTGCTTCGGGCGTCTCCACAGTATGACCAGGGGAAAGATGAGGTAGAAGAACGCCTCGGTGCACATGGTCCAGGCGGGAGTGTTCCAGAAAGTCGAGAGCGAGGGACTCCATCCCTGCATGAGGAGCGGAGTGAGGACGACGCCCCAGGTGAATTGGGCATGGGAGCGGGCGTGCCACTCCCGGAACAACATGCCGAGGGAGATGAGCAGCGCGAAAAGATAGACGGGATAAAGGCGAGAGATACGCGCGATCCAGAAATCACGGGTATTGAGATGGCCGCGCTGCGCGCGATCGGAGTAGTTGTAGGCAAGGACGAATCCGGACAGGAGCAGGAAGAAGCTGACCGAGGTGTAGCCGTTGTCGACGACGGGTGCAAAAACCCCAAACCACTTCGGATTCGAGAAGTGGAAAAACATGATGTTGAGGGCGGCGAAGGCGCGCAGGCCGGTGAGCGCGGGCAGGCGCTCTTTCTGTGACCGGATGACGGAGGGTTTGCCACCCGTTGCCGGGCGGACCGCACCGGCATCGTAAGCTTCGACCGGGCGGGGAACGAGTTGTGCCTGGGCGCTCAGAAGCGGTCTCTCCTGCTTTGATTCGCGGTGCCGGTTCGAAGTTTAGTTCCCAACAGGATAGCGGGGCACTTCTGCGGCATCGCCAGTCGGACGGCGTCAGGAAACCGCGTCAGGCAGTCACCAGGCTGCCGACTTTCTCGCCGGAAATGACCCGGCGTATATTGCCCGGGTGGTTGAGGTTAAAGATGATCATGGGCAGATTATTGTCCTTGCAGAGACTCACCGCTGTGGTATCCATCACCTTCAACCCAAGCCGCAGGATTTCCATGTAGGTAATCTGCTCAAATTTCACCGCGTCCTGGCGAATGACGGGATCGGCATCGTAGATGCCCTCCACTTTGGTCGCTTTCAGTAAGACGTCGGCTTTGATCTCCATGGCGCGGAGGGAGGCAGCGGTATCTGTGGAAAAATAAGGGTTTCCGGTTCCGGCGGCAAAGATGACCACGCGCCCCTTTTCAAGGTGGCGGATGGCGCGACGGCGGATGTACGGCTCGCAAACCTGGTTCATCTCGATGGCGGACATGACGCGGCAGTGGACATCGCGCTTCTCGAGAGAGTCCTGGATGGCGAGAGCGTTGATGACGGTGGCCAGCATGCCCATGTTGTCGGCCGAGACGCGATCCATCTCTTTGGCCTGCTCGGCCACACCGCGGAAGAAATTGCCTCCACCAACGACAACAGCGACTTCCACGCCCATGGTGTGGACTTCGGCGATTTCCGCTCCAATTTCATGAATGCGAATGGGATCGACCCCGAAGCCGCGCTTGGCGGCCAGGGCCTCGCCGGAAAGCTTGAGGACGACGCGTTTATACATAGCCTTTTGAAGTATCGCATGGCCGGGCGGCAAGGCCGAAAGACGGGTACAAAAGTAAGGCGATCAGAAAATTGGATGGAGTGCGGGTCGGGCCGAGAGATTGCAACGTATACAGGGGTAACGGTCCAATCGGTCCAGCCGCGCCCGATTCCTGCCGCGAGGCGCCGGCCCTCGGCAGTCTGCTGCGGTTGAGCGGGGTCATCTTCAACGACCAGCGCAACCCTGCGCATGGACTGCACGCAGATCAGCGCCGGCGTCACAGAATAGGCGGGAATCGGTATTCAGTTGATCCGGCTCGCCGGATGCCCGTGCTGCGAACAAAGACGCGGGAGAGCCTAATCGGACGCCTGGTCTCCGGTCGCGCTGTAGTCGTGGTTTCGCGCACTGCCCTTGGGGTCGTGAACCCAGTGTGCGAGCCGGTCGCCGTTGACTTCCATGCGAACGAGGTCCAGTTCGCCATTCTCGTAATCGGCAATCAACATGCGCATGGAGGAGCCGTTGGGCTGAACATAGATGATGTCGTCGTCCCCGCTGCGCTCGTGTTCGACCACGAAAGGCCGCCAGGAATCGCCGAGAGTGTTACGGACCAGGGCTTCGAGATCGGCGGTATCGGGCGCAGCCGATTCCCCACGCAGCACCAGTTTTTGAGGTGCAATGTTCAGATGATCGAATTCGGCGATCTTCATACCCTTCACGCCGCCTCCCGTCGCCACGTGAGCGCAGAAACTGATGAGGCCCATCATGGGAACGCGCTGGACGTGCGCGTTATAACGATGCTCGACGGCTGAGACAACGGCGTCGAAGTCCGGCCTGGCGGCGGCGCGTCCGGCAATGGGAAAGAGGATAACCACGACGGAAGCGATGACGGCGGCGGGTACGACGACGGTGAAGATTTTGGTCGATGTCATTGCTGGCCTGCTTTCGTTTTGGATTTCTCCTCGGCTTTATCGGCTTGATTGGCCGTTTTTGCGCTCACGGCGGGGATTCCGAAGTTGCCGCTGATGTCGGAGAGATCTTCGGGGCGGATGGGCCCGTCAATGTAGACGAAGTTCAGCTCCTTCGGCTCGGCGTTGAGGATGAACATGCCCTGGACTTCGCCGTTGACGAGCTTCATGTAGATGTCGGAGTCATCGGAGCCGTTCTTCGTGCGCTCTTTGACCATGGGGCTCCATTCGGCGGTTTGAAACTGGCGGCGGATGGCCTCAAGATCCTCGGGCGTGTACTGGCCGGGCTTGTCGAACTCGTAGGTGCGGACATAGACGCCGTTGAGCTTCGCGACGATGCGCTTGCCTTCGGCGTCGTCTTCGTTGTCCATGAAATGCGAGGCAAAGGCGAGCATTTTGCGGTCGAGCGTGACTTCGGTGTATTCGGAAGCACGCGTGGCGAGCTGCTTTTCGATCGTGACGGGGAACGGCGGCTGGGTCGTCTGCGCGGCGGCTGAGAGCGCGCTGACTCCGCTTAAACCAGCCAATGCAAAAGCGAATGCGGCGGCGAATTTGACTCGGATTGCAATCATGAAGGGACCTCTTTCGTGTGGTGCTGGTTCATCAATGGGTCTGATTGCCGCTGCCGGATACCGACTTGTCCGGGGCGTCGACTTTTTGCTGCACCTGGCGCAACGTCGAACCGGTGATGCGCAGGGCGAGAAGAACCTGCGCGCGGGCGCGCTCGCCGGCGATGCGCTGCTGGCGGTCGTGCTCCAGACCGCCCAGCACACTGACGGTGACGAGAAC
>JBARMS010000123.1:0-15859 GCA_049802575.1 Acidobacteriaceae bacterium
AGGGCCGCACCCGCACCACCACGGCCGTGTCGGGCTGCGCCGCGTCGGCGGCATTGCGCAGCAGATTCCCGAATACCTGGCTCAGCTGTCCAGGATACCCATAGATGGTCAGCGTCGGCTTTCGCTCGAAGATCACGCGGATGCGCCGCGCCGCGGCGGTCGTTTCGAAAAGCTCGATCACGTCTCTCACCAGCTCGCCCACGTCGATCGCCACCGGCATCTGCGTATCGCGATGGAACGCGAGCGTCTGCCGCGTGATGCGCGCGATCCGCGCCAGCTCCTCTTCCGCGCTCGCCAGATACTGATGGATTACCTCGACCGAGCTCGATACCTGGGCGAGGTAAAGCAGGTTGGTCACCGACTCCAGCGGGTTGTTGATCTCATGGGCAATCGCGTTGGCCAGCTTGCCGGTCGCCGCAATCTTCTCCGCCGTGCGCAGGGCGTACTCGGCCAGCTGGCGATCCGTAATGTCGGTCAGCACCAGCGCCATGGCGTCGCCCTCGCTGCCGGAACCGATGCGCTTCACCGACAGCTGCAGTGTTCTGGCGCCGATCGTGAAATCGAGCTGCGAGCTGCCGTTGTCGTGCATGTGCAGCGGAGCGCTCGTTCCCACCAGCTTTTCCAGCAGGTCCGCGGCATCGCCGCCGGTCTCCGGCGCGTACTCCGCTCCGCAATACGCGGCAAAGGCCGAGTTCCACCGCACCAGGCTGCCGTCGGCGCTCACCACCGCGAGTCCTTCCGCCAGCGCATCGAAGGTGGCCTCCCACTGCGCGGCTGCCTGGCGCGCAGCCGTCTCTGCGGTGCGCAGGCGCAGCAGCGACCGAACCGTCGCCGCCAGCACGGTGCTGTCGATAGGATGGACCAGATAACCGTCCGCGCCCGCTTCCAGCGCCCGCGCCTTGCTCTCGCTGGCCACCATCGACGCCGAAATCTGCAGCACCGCAATCTGCGCCGTTCGCGGATCGCTCTTGATCCGCCGCGTGATCTCGAATCCCGACATATCCGGCAGGTTCACGTCCAGGATGATCAGGTCGGGCAGCGTATCCGCCAGCGCCAGCGCCTCCGCCCCGCAGCTTGCCTCCAGGCACTGGTAATTCGACTGCCTCAGCACGCGGGACAGCACGTACCGGTTTTGTTCCCGGTCGTCGACGACGAGAATCCGTGGGAGCCGTTCAGGCATGCAGGTCCGATACCGCGCGCGCTGGCGAAAGCCCCGCCGCGGTGAGCCAGTCCAGAAAGGGCTGCGGAGAGAGCCTGGTCGAAACGTCCTCTTTGCGAATCACCGCCGCGCCCCACGACTCCAGCACAGCTCGCTCGGTGGCGGTCAGAACCTTCGATGTATAGATCAGCACCGGAAGCCTTTCCGTTGCCGGGCTGGCCCGCAATTGCCGCAGAATCTCCATCCCGCCAACGTCCGGCATCAGGAGATCGAGGATGACGCCATCCGGCGCGTTGTCCCGGATCGCCGCCAGCGCGTGGGTGCCGTTGCTGGCCTCGGATATCTCGAGCCAGGGCTGATTCAGCAGTTCCCGCAGAATGTATCGCGACACGTCGTTGTCATCGACCACCAGCAGCCGCCGCGTGCCGGCCTGGGTGGTCAGCCGCCGCAGTTCGCCCAGCAGCTTTTCCCGGTCCAGCGGCCTGGGCAGGAAAACATCGGCTCCGTTTTCCGCGGCGGTGCGCGAGTCTTCATAGGCGCTGGTGACGATGACCGGCAGCCGCGGCAGCCGCTCCCGCAGACGGCTCAGATATCCCCACGCCGTCTCCTCTCCTAAATAAATGTCGGAGATGACCGTCACCGGCGTGTGGCGATGCGTCCAGGCTTCGGCCTGCTCCAGGCTGGACACCAGGATCGGCTGAAATTCCGTGGGGCGCAAATACGTCTCGATCATGTGCGCCGTCTCCAGGTTGTCTTCGAGAATCAGCACCGGCGCGCGATGGAATTCCGGCGCCGGCAGGCTCGCCGCATCCCCGGCCTCGATCACTTCGCCCACGTAGACCGCCGGAACGGCGACATGAAAAGTCGATCCCTTCCCCGGCTCGCTTTCCAGCCAAATCTTACCGCCCAGCAGCATCGCCAGGTTGCGGCAGAGCGGCAGGCCCAGGCCCGTGCCGCGATGCCGTTCCTGCAGCGGATTCTCAATCTGGCTGAACTCGCGAAAAATCGACTCGTGGTGATCCTTCGCGATGCCGATGCCGGTGTCTTCCACGCTGAACAGCACCAGATCCGGCCCGGGCATCCGCGCCGCCACCCGCACATGGCCGGCAGGCGTAAACTTCAGCGCGTTCGATATCAGGTTCCGCAGGATTTGCGAAACCTTCCCCTCATCGGTGTGCAGCGTGGGCAACTCGCCCGCATCCTCAAACAGGAGCTCCACCGAGGTGTTGTCGGCGAGCAGCGGCTTCAGCATGCCCTTCAGCGCGCTGAACAGCTCATGGATCTCAAACTGTTTAGTCCGGATGCGAACCTTCCCCGCCTCCACCTTCGCCAGATCGAGCAGATCGTTGACCATCTCCTGCAGATCGCGGGCCGAGCTCTCGATGAAGCGCACCTGCTTCATCTGTTCCGCGCTCAGATCGCCGTCCATCCGGTCCATGAGCAGCCGCGCCAAAGAGATGATCGAATTCAGCGGCGTGCGAAATTCGTGGGAAACATTGGAGAGGAACTTCGTCTTCAGCTCCGAAGCCCGCCGCAGATAGTCGGCACGCTCGTCCAGCTCCGCATACAGGGCCACCACGCCGCGGTTCGTGTCTTCCAGCTCGCGATTCAGCAGCTCCAGCTCTTCCTGGCGGCAGCGCAGCTCCTCGAGCGTCTTCAGCAGCTCCTGGTTCTGCTGCTCGATCTCCTCGTAGGGGCTATCCGGAGCCCGCTCCTCCAGCTTCCGGTTCAGCTCGCGCACCATCCGCGGGGTCATGACCGCATGCTGCGGCGGCAGGTGCTTCACCATGCGCACCGTGGTGCCCGCCGGCTTGGTGTCGATCTCGAACCGGTCCATCAGGCGCCGCGTGCCCAGCAGGCCGAGCCCCATGCCGGTGGTCGATTTGTACCGCCCGTCCAGGATTTCCTCGAGATTCGCGATGCCCGGGCCGCTGTCGGATACCGTCACCTCCAGGCTCTGCGGCTCCTCCACTCCCACGGCAAATTCCACTTTGCCGTTGCGCGCGTAGCGGAATGCGTTGCGCGCAATCTCCGAGGCCGCCGTCGCCATGCGGATCTGGTCCTGATTGTCCAGACCCAGCTCCGCGGCCACTTCGCGCGCCCGCTGCCGCGCCTGCACCACGTCGCGCTCGGTGCGCAGGGTCAGCTGGAAGACCGGGATCGCCATCCCTAGGCCGCCTTCACCACCACCACGCTGGCGTCATCGCGCTTGCGCCGGAAATCGCGCAGCAGCGTCCCGCCAATCACTGCCGGATGCCGCGCCATTAATCCTGCATAGCTGGCAAGGTCCCACTTCGACTGCACCCCGTCGGAGTGCAGCACCAGAATCCCATCCTGCGGCCACGGAACCCGGTATTCCTGGATCCGCTGGGTCACCATGCCCAGCGTCCCGTTGTGCGAGACGAGGCTGCGCGATCCGCCTGCCCCAAGCACCACCGCCGAGATGTTGCCGACGCCCGCATAGATCAGCTCGCCTTCCATCGGCCGTATCTCCGCCACCGCGGCCACCGCGCCCCGCGTCTTCTTCAGGGCGTCGTGCACGCAGCCCAGAATTTCTCCCGGCGCCAGATCCTGCCGTTTCCGGAACGTCGCAACCGCCTCCTGCGCGGCCTCTGCCGCATCGATGCCGTGCCCCAGTCCATCCGTCAGCAGCACGGCCATCCGATCCCTTGTGCTGTGCACCGCCCATCCATCGCCGCACGCCCGCTCGCCCGGAAACGGAACCGCGACGCCCGCGATCCGCAGATGCCCCTGCTGCGCGGCCGCGCCCAGTTCCAGCAGCAGCACCGTCCCGTTCTTTCCCGTAAAAACCTCGAGTGCCGTGGCCATCCTCCGCATCGCGCCCATGCCGCTGCCCATGGTTCCGGCGGTGGAATATCCATCCGTCATCGCCTGGGCCACGTTCGCGATGCCCGGCCCGTGATCCATGGCCAGAATCCGCGCCACGGTTTTCCCCGCGTCCTGCATCCCCGAGATCACCACTTCGCCGCCCCCGCCGTGCAGCAGCACGTTGCGCGACGATTCCACCGCCAGCACCGCGAGCTCGCCCGCGCGTTCCTCGTCGAACCCCAGCCGCTGCGCGATCAGCAGCGCGCGCCGCCGCGCCTCGCCCACCGAGCTCGCATCCGTAATCGGGATCCATTCCGTGAGAATTACTTCCATCGCGTAACCGTGACCCGTGTGCCTTTTCCGGGCTCCGAATCGATCGAGAACTCGTTCACCAGCCGCTTGCTCCCGCCCAGACCCAGCCCCATCCCGTGGCCGGTCGTGAATCCATGTTTGAGTGCCAGTTCGAGGTCCGGGATGCCCGGCCCGTGATCCTCGAAGATCAGCCGCAAACCGGCGCGGCCTGTTCCTCCGAGCTGCTCGATCGTCATCGACCCGCCCTTGCCGTGATCGAGCGCATTGCGGGCCAGCTCGCTGGCTGCCGTCACCAGCTTGGTCTGGTCGACCAGGGTAAATTTCAATTCGATCGCCCATTGCCGCACCTTCTGCCGCGCCAGCACCACGTCATTGGAGTTCAGCAGCGGCAGCGTTTCACGCCTCGTCTCGCTCATCCTCGCTCCCCGTGCGGAAACCCGCTCCCGCTCCGTAGAGCAGCTCCATGCCTGCTTCCACGCTGAGGGCTGTGCGTACGCCAGGCAGCGACATGCCCAGTTCAACCAGCGTAATCGCGACGGCGGGCTGCATGCCCACCACCACCGTTTCCGCTCCCAGCACCCGCGACATCGCGGCGATGTTGGCCAGCATCCGGCCGATAAACGAATCCACAATTTCGAGCGACGATATATCGATCAGCACGCCTCGGGAGCCCCAGTCGGCAATGCGATTCGTCACGTCATCCTGCAGCTGCAGGGCGAGCTTGTCGTGCATGTCCACCTGGATGGTGATCAGCAGCAGGCTGCCCATGCGTAGAACCGGAATGCGCTCCACTCTAGCTCTCCCGTCTGTTCATCGGACCGGCGAGGATGCCCCGCGACGGCCCGGCCGCGCTCGTCTTCCGGACCACGGTGCGCCCGCTGATGTCCAGCGCCAGCCCAAAGGCATCGGCCAGATTGGCGCGCGTCATCACGTCTTCCAGGTTGATGCCCAGGTGCACGATGGTCTGCGCAATCTGCGGCCGCACTCCGCTGATGATGCATTCGGCGCCCATCAGGCGCGCCGCCGTAATGGTCTTCAGCAGGTGCTGCGCCACCAGCGTGTCCACCGTCGGCACCCCGGTGATGTCGATGATGGCGAAGCGTGAATTGGTCGCGACCACCGTCTGCAGCAGGTTCTCCATCACCACCTGGGTCCGCGCGCTGTCCAGCGTCCCGATAATCGGCAGCGCCAGGATTCCGTCCCACAGCTTCACCACCGGCGTCGACAGCTCCAGCAGCTCCTGCTGTTGCCGCTGGACCAGCTGTTCCCGCGCGGCGCTGTAGGCTTCCGTCGTCACCAGCGCCAGCCCGTCCAGCAGCTCCGTCGCCGCCCACAGGGTCTCGAACAGCTTGTCCTGGTTCTTCCCCAGATCCCGTCGAATCGCCGCAAACAACGGCTGCTTCACCGACAGAACAAACGTCGCCACCTCCGTCGGGGTAAATCCCTGCCGCGCCCGCGACGCTGAGATGTCCTCCAGCAGCTCCCGAGCCTGCGTCCAGCCGCCACTCCTCACGTCCGTCGGCCCGTTGCTTTGCACCCCAGCCACCACCGCCTTCAGCAGGGTCCCGCACTGCTCGTTCAGCTCGGTTTTGCTGATCAGGTCTCCGCGCTGGACGGTTTTGCTCATATCGCGGGTCCACTCCGCGCGAATCTGCTCTTCATTGCGGGAAATAATCTCCGCCAGGTCAGTCACACAGGCCCCCTTTGCAATGGGTCAGGGATAATTACCCTGCCTTTGGGAAATGGCAAGTTCGGACGTTACTTTGTACTATATCTTGCAGTTGCGCGCGAATTCGGACCTGGAAACGGCCCATGGCATGGGATGGCGCTCGACCCGGCAGCCCGGGGAGACAGCCGTCGCGGGGCGAATCAGGAAACTGCTTCTGCCAGGCCCCCGAGAGCCTTCGACAGCGCCGCCCCGCCGCTGCCCTTGTCGATGTAGCCGCTCACTTTGAAGACCTCGCAGACTTCGCGATACTGGTCGCCCAGGATGGTCCATACCAGCAGCGGCACTTTCCCGATCTGCGGATGGCTGTGCCAGTAGCGCAGCATCTCGAACCCGCTTTCATAGCCGAGATCCAGATCCAGCACGATCGCGTCCGGCAGCTTCTCCTCCTCAACCGCCTTTTCCAGGAACTGGCGGGCCGCGGCAATCGACGTCCGCCCCTCGATATCCCGGAATCCGCAATCGCGCGCAGCCGTCGTGGCAACGCGCAAATCAGTGGGCTGATCTTCCACGATCAGAAGCTGCATAAAGGTTCCTCGGGCTGCGAAGCCTGCGTACAGAATATGCGCCCATTTCCACAAGCGCAATCATCCCCCGGGGGGTGGGAATGGGCCAGCTTGAGCTTTCCCGCAGTGAGCATTTCTATACATCCGGATGGGTTGCCTGCCAGCTACCCTCGATCATCGACCCACTTCTTTAGAAGACCGGGGAGGGGAGTCTCGATGAGCGCAGATAGGTGGCGTTTTCCGCACAGGGCAAACCAGGACGGGGAGTACGAATCGATCTGCAGAATCTGCTTTGCAACGGTTGCGACGGCTGAAGACGAAGCAGAGCTGTTGACTTGGGAACGGGCACACATTTGTGACGCCATGCAGCTTTACTACACGAGTTGGAGACCGCACCCCATCGGCGGCTAGATCAGCCAATGCCTGCACCTGGCGCCGTTTTTTTTTGGCATCATGGGGTATGCTTGGACGACGGATGGATAGGCCAGGCCAATGCAAAGAACGCTTCACGAACACATCGTTTATCTCGAACAAAAAATCGAATCATTGAAGAAAGAGCTTGAGGAGCCCGGGAAATCCCCCTCGCAGCAGAACGAGATAGAAATCGACCTGGGGATCGCAGAACGGGCCCTGGCTCACTTTCGGAAAGCCTTCGATTTCGAGCAGAGGCTTTCTCATACCGTAAGCACCTTCAAGGCCAACCAATAAGGTTGCGGATAGCAAGTGCGGACACGACCGCCCGCCCGGCCGCTGCCCCGTCTAATTCCCGGCCCCCTCTACTGCAGCAGCACCACGTTCATGCTCCACGGGGTGAGCGTCAGGGTGTACGGCAGGCTCTGCGCGCCCAGGTCCGTCGTCGACGGGATGGGCGCACCCGCCGTGCCCAGCCAGCCCGCGGTCGCGCTGTTGTTCTCCGTCTGGTCGTACATCGCCTTGTCGTACGTGATCACCTTCAAGTCCGCCGTCGATGTCGACGTCGAAAGCGTGATCTGGACCGGCTCGTTCGCCGTTTCATTCAGGTTGAACAACACCAGCGCCGTTCCGCCGCCGTGCGTCGCCGCGTAGGCCCGGATATCCGTCGTGTCGCCGTTGCTCACCGTGGCCGTCAGCGCGTTCTCGCCGTCGACCGCCACATTGCTGAATAACTGGAACGCCCGCGCCGTCGGGAACGGCGTTCCCACCGCAACGTTCGGAATGGTAACGCCGCCGACGCTCGTGCAGCCCGGCTCCGGCAGCCCGTCGCTGAACAGCATGTACCCGCCGAAATCCTGCCAGCCGTAAAGCGTGTTCGAGAACCAGGAGCTCGTGTCGGACACCGCATCGTCGCAGCCGCCGAACGCGATCCACCACGTCAGACGCGAGACGCCGTCGTTCATGGCCTCGCCCAGCACCTGTCCTGCGTAGAGCGCCTGGGTAATCGACAGCGACTGCGTGCCCGGATCGCTGTACGTGGTGCCAATCTCGCCCACATAGATGGGGGTGTTCGGCGTCCCGTACATCTTCAGCTCCTGCTTGACGGTATTAATCGACGTCGTCAGCCCCGGCGCCGCGTCGTACAGCAGAAAATGATCGCTGGGCGCCTGTCCGCCGGCCGTCGGACTCGGCGCTTCCGGATAATAGTGATACTCCACGAAGTCATACGAACCCTTCGCGTTCGCCATCACCGTCTGGTCCCATCCGCCCGCCTGATTGTCGGCGTCGACGTCGACCCCCACCAGCGTGCTCGCGCTCGCCGCTTTCAGCGTCTTGTAGAACCCGCTTGTCCCCGTCACCGCGCTCGCGTACACCGCCGGATTGTGCTGGTCTGACGCGTTCGTGTGCCGGTCCGTTTCCCAGCTGCCATATTCCTCGTTGCCCACCGTTATGTGGCTCACCGTGATGCCGTCGCCCGCCGCGGCCGTCAGCCACGCCGCCGCCTCGCTCGGCACGCCGGGTCCGTTGCAGGCGGCGTTCGAACCGTAGTCCGCCGTCAGCGCCACATCCACGCCCGCCGGTTTCACAAACGAGTCGACGAAATCCGTGAAGTCCGCCGTGGCCACGGTGTATCCGCCATCGCAGGCGGTGTTCGTCTGCCAGTCATAATCGTCGGACTCCGATCCGCCCGGCCACCGCACCGCCTTCACTCCCGTCGACGTAAACGCATCCACTACCGGCGAAGGATTGGCGCCGCCCGCCGTCGGATCGAACCACACCGCCATGTTCATCCCCAGCAGCTGATCCGAAACCGCCGGCCCCAGCGTCGATTGATCCACCGTCACCGTGGTCGATGACCCGGTCGCTGCCGTAATTGTCACCTGCGCGGTACCGGTCGCCGTGGTGTACGCCGCCGAGCTGTTCGCGTCCGGCGTGTAAGTCGCTTTCAGGGTGTAGTTCCCGGCTCCCGCCGTCCACGTATTGGCGGGAACATCCACCGTCACGCTGCCATTGCTCAGCGCGCCCGCGTTATAGCTGAAGGATCCGCTGCTCAGCGTCACCGATCCTGTCGGCGTCGCGCTGCCGCTCGGTCCCGCCACGGCCACCGTCACGGTAAACGCCGCGTCCGCCACGATGCTCGCCGGCGCTGTCACGGTCACCGTCGGCGCCACCGCAACCGGCGTCGTGTAGTTCGCCGTCACCGTCATATTGCCGCTTAGCGTCACGTTGCAGGTCGTCCCGCTCCCGCTCGTGCAGCCGGTCCACGACGAGAACGTGTTGCCGCCCGCGGTCGACGGCGCGTCGAGAATGTACTGCGTCCCCGTGGTCGCCGTTTCTGTGAACGGCGTCGTCTCCTGAACCACGACATTGTTGTTCGGATTGCCGACGGTGATCGAGACCCCCTTGTCGGGGTTCGACGAGTTGACCGCCAGCACAACGGGCGGCTTCGAGTGCATGCCGTTGCCGCTGCCGCAACCGCTCACCAGCCCTGCCATGCTGGCCGCCAATAGCAGCACGCCCGCCATTCTTGTCGTGACCATGGTCTTCGTCCTTCACTTTCCCGGGCTGTGCGCTGTGTGATCGAGCCGGTCGGATCGGTACCGCGAGCGGTCCACACGCTCTCCACGACGCTGCGCCGATTGTCGCCACCATCCTACCGCGGCGTGGTTCCGCTGTCGTGGTTACCGTCGTGTCGGGCTCTGGCCGGATGCCCCATCCTGGTCGCCCGACGTCGGCGACAGGGTGGGCGAGCGCGCTTCCCGGATGCCCGCGAGGAAGTCATCGGCGGTGACGCCATGGAGCAGGCAGCGCGCGACAAACGGGTAGCGCGCCTGCGCCAGCATGCCATCCACCGGGTGCCGCGCCAGCAGGACCAGGCGCGGGCCGCCGCCCGGCAGCGCCGCGCGCATCGACTCGCATGCCGTCGGCGTCAGCAGGTCTTCGTCGACCAGCGCTACCTCGACGGCCTCCTGGACGAGCATGGGAAGCGCGGACGCGAGCGAGGCAAAATGCCCCACCACCTGCATGTCCGCCTGGCCGTCCACCACAATGCCCCATCCCAGCCGCTCCAGCTTCGATGCAAGAATGAGCGCGACGCGGATCGGTGCGTCCGCACCGGCCGAAGCCGTCGTCAGCGGAGAGGTCTGCGAGAATTCCGTCAAGATGGGATCCGTTCGAGGCTTGGCCGCGCGCTGCCGAGCGGCCCTGCTTGCCCGTACAGCCGATGGTAGCCAGCGCCTCGCCCTGCGCCATCCGACGGAAGTCGGATTCGCCCGGCGCGGAATTCGCATTGAATAGGTGCGTCGCGCAAAACGGGCATCACTGGGGGGCCGCTTGAATCGCCGCAGGATCACCGCCGCCGGAATTACGCTCACCGCATCTCTGCTCGCCGCAGGGGCAGCGGCGCAAACCAGCGCCCCCGCCGCCCCCGCGCTCGTTCCCTATGTCGTCGATCACCGCGCTGGATTCGCAGGGCATTCCCCCGTCGATCTCTCCTTCCTGCTCGATCCTCCCGCCGGCAAGGCTGGATTCGTCCACGCCGCCGGCGGACACCTCGTCACCGGCGACGGCCGGCGCATCCGCCTTTGGGGCGTCAACGTCACCGACTGGAGTCCCGGCTCGACGCAAATCCCCTCCAAACAGGACGCCCCGATGTGGGCTGCGACCCTCGCCCGCTACGGCGTCAACTGCGTGCGCCTCCAGTTCCTCGATCTGCTCACCCCGCGCGGCCTCATCGACGCCCATCGCACCGACACCCGCGCCTTCGATCCCGAACAGCTCGACCGCGAAGACTTCTTCCTCGCCGAGCTGGAGAAGCGCGGCATCTACATCGACTTCAATCTGCTCGTCGGACGCCCCTTCAAAGCCGGCGATGGCGTGTCCGACGCCGATAAGATTCGCGAAGGCGCCAAGGGCATCAGCCTCTACGACAAAACCCTCATCGATCTGCAAAAGGACTACGCGCGCCAGCTGCTGACCCACATCAACCCCTACACGAAGCGCGCCTACGCCGACGATCCCGCCGTCGCCATCGTCGAAATCAACAATGAAAACGGCATTTGGCTGGGCTTCCGCGGCCCTTCGCCGTTCTACGATCGCGAGCTCGACGCCATCTATAACGGCTGGCTCCAAAAGAACGCTACCGCAGCAGAGATTTGGTCGCTGCGCAAAGAAACCGGCGTGCAGCCGACCGATCCCATCCCCCTGCTCGCCGGGCCTGAAGTCGGCGCGGCCCCGCCGGATCGCTTCAATCTCGAATCGCGCTTCTATCTCTGGCTCGAGAGCGGCTACTTCAGCTACATGCGCGAATTTCTGCAGAACGATCTGCACATCCGCTGCCTGATCCTCGCCACCGCGGATCACAACCACGGCAGCACCGGCTACCCGCTCCTGCTCGCGACCGTCCCCTTTGACGCGGTCGACGGCCACGACTACTGGGAAGGCCCGTGGGAGCGCAAGCCCAAATCGCCCATGGTCGACGATCCGCTCAACTCCACCGCCGTCGAGCTCTCCCGCACCGCCGAAGCCGGCAAGCCCTACACGGTGAGCGAGGTCAATGAGCCCTTCCCCAACGATTACGGCGCCGAGCAAATTCCCATCCTCGCCGCGTACGACGGTCTGCAGGATTGGGACGCGATCCTCTGGTACACCTTCGAGTTGAAGAAGGATCCCGCCTGGAAGCCATATATCGGCGACCCCTTCGACCTGAGCCTCGACCCCATCAAAATGCCCGAGCTGGCCGCCGGCGCGCTCAGCTTCCTGCGCGGCGACGTCAGCCCCGCGCGGACCACCCTCACGCGCAGCTACTCCGAGCAGCAGGTCTTCGCCAGCTACCGCCTCTGGGAGAAAGAGCGCCCCTATTTCACCCCCGGCTTTCCGCTCTGGCTTCCGCTCGTCGATGGCTCGCGCATCGCCTCGCTCGACGACGGTCCGACGCAGAAATTCGCGTCCGCCGCCGAGCCCGCGCCCATCGTGTCGGACACCGCACAGCTCGCCTGGTCCGTGTCGACGTCCGCGTCGAAGCCGGCCGCGGGCCAGGAAGCTTCGGGCCAGGTCACGATCGACACGCCCCGCACCCAGCAGATCGTCGGCTTCTCCGCCGCGCACAGCAAGCCTCCGGCGAATTTGTCCGCCGCGGTCGCCAATCCCTTCAGCGCCATCCTGCTCACGTCGGTCGACGCGCAGCCCATCGCGCGGAGCCGTCATCTGCTGCTCGTCGCCGGGGCCCGCGCCGTCAACACCGGCATGACGTGGAACACCGCGCACACCGCCCTCGACCAGTGGGGCAGCTCGCCCACGCTCATCGAGCCGGTCACCGGACGCATCGCGCTGCGCGGCCTCGAAGGCGCCACCGCGGTCCTTGTGCAGCCGCTCGACGGGGCCGGCCAGCCCCTCGGCCCGCCCCTCGCCGCCACGGAGGACCACGGCGCCTGGCAAATCCCCGTCGGTACCCCCCCGACGACGTGGTATTCCGTGACGGTGGACCGGTAGCGACCTACAATTCGTGTGAGTATCCAAACGAACTTCCCGTCCATGGCCCGCATCCGCAGTTCGCGCCGCATCGCCGTCTGTCTCGCTGCGCTGGCGATGCTTGCTTCCGTCGCATTCGCCGCCGCACCCAGCGGCTACACGCGCAAGCTGTGGCAGACCCAGGACGGCCTGCCCGAGCAAACCGTCCAGGCCTTTGCGCAAACCCCCGATCACTATCTCTGGATCGGCACCACCGGCGGCCTGCTCCGCTTCGATGGCGCGCGCTTCACCGTCTTCGACCACGGCAACACGCCGCAGCTTCACGAGAACAGCGTCTTCGCGCTGCTTGCCTTGCGCGACGGCAGCCTCTGGATCGGCACCGAGGGCGGCGGCCTCGTCCGCTATCAGGCCGGCAAATTCCGCGCCTATGGCTCCGCAGACGGCCTCAGCGACGGCTTCGTCCGCGCCCTCTTTGAAGATCGCGGCGGCACGCTCTGGGTCGGCACAGACAATGGCCTGCTGCGCTTCGCTTCCGGCCGGCTGGTCCGCGTCGACGGCACCGGCAGCCTGCCTTCGCTCGCCGTGCACGCCATCGCGGAAGATCACCGCGGAGGCCTGTGGGTCGGCGGCTCGCGCCTCTTTCGCCTCGACGGCAGCCAGGCGCGGGAGTTCACCCTCGAAGGCGGCGGCAGCCAGAACCGCGTCAAGTCCATCCTCGAAACGCGCGATGGCTCCATTTGGGTCGGCACCGTCTCCGGCCTGTTGCGTCTGCGCCCCGGCGCGCAGCGCTTCGAGCGCGTCGGCGGCATCACGCAGACCGTCCGCGTCCTGCGCCAGCTGGCCGATGGCTCGCTGTGGGTGGGCACCATCGGCGAGGGCATCCGCCGCATCGAGGGCGACGCCGTCACCTCCATCACCGCGCCCGATTCGCTGCCCAGCAACACCGTCCTCAACGTCTTTGAAGACGATGAGCGCAACCTCTGGATCGGCACCCAGGCCGGCATGCTCCGCCTCACCCGCACCCCGGTGCGCATCGTCCCGCTGCCGCAGGCCGCCGACTCCGACTTCGGCACCCTCTACGCGGATCGCGACGGCACCCTCTGGGTCGTCTCCACCGATGTGTTTCAGGTCCGCAACGGCGTCGCCACGCCCTGGGCGCATCCCCAGCTCGGCCCGCTCCACGCGCGCAACATCTTCCGCGACCGCTCCGGCGCGCTCTGGATCGGAACCGACGGAGATGGGTTGATCCGCCTCGACCACGGCAACGTCCTGCGCCTCTCCACGCGCCAGGGCCTGGTCAACAACTTCATCCGCGTGATCCTGCAGAGCCGCGACGGATCGATGTGGTTCGGCACCGACGAGGGCGTGAGCCGCTGGACCGGGCGCGGCTTCGTCAACTACCAGATGCGCGACGGCCTCGCGTACTTCAGCACCCGCGCCCTCATTGAAGACCGCAGCGGCGATCTCTGGATCGGCACCGACCGCGGCCTCAGCCATCTCCGCGGCGGCGTCTTCGTGCACGACGCGCCCACCGCCGCGCTTGCCGAAGAGAAAGTCTGGTCCATCCACGAAGACGCGGACGGCGGCCTCTGGTTCGGCACGCGCAGCAACGGCCTCTATCGCTGGCGCGGCAACCGCCTCACCCACTACACCACCGCCCAGGGCCTCGCCAGCAACAGCATCTATCAGATCGTCGAAGACCGCAAAGGCGGCCTGTGGCTCAGCGGCCCCAACGGCATCTCGCTGCTCCAGCGCCGCGAGCTCGACGAGATGGCCGAGAACCCCGCCCAGCATCTCTCCCTCACCCTCTACGGCGTCTCCGACGAAGTGGAGACCACGCAGATCTACGGCGGCCGCCAGCCCTCCGGCTGCGTCGACGGCGCCGACGGCGTCTGGTTCCCCAGCAACAAGGGCCCCATCCACATCGCGCACGAAACCGCGCCGCCCCTGCCCCTGCCGCAGGTCGTCATCGACGACGTCCTGATTGACGGCCGCAGCGTCGACCCCGCGCAGCCCATCGTGCTCGCGCCCGGCGCTACGCGTCTCGAAATCTCCTGGTCGCCCATCCTGCTCCGCTCCCAGGAAGGTATGCGCTTCCGCTATCGCCTCGACGGCTTCGACGCGGACTGGAGCCCGGCCTCATCGCATCGCGTCGCTTCGTGGACCAACCTGCCCGCCGGATCCTACTCCTTCCGCGTCGCCGCGTTTGAAATCAACCGCCCCGCATCCGTTTCCGAACTCACCCTTCCCGTCGTGCAAAAGCCGCATTTCTGGCGCACCTGGTGGTTCCTCGGCTGCTGCGTGCTGCTGCTCGCCGCGGCGTTGCTGGGCGCCTATCGCTTCCGCCTGTGGCAGATGCGTATGCGCTTCGAGGGTGTGCTCGACGAGCGCGCCCGCCTCGCCCGCGAAATGCACGACACCGTCATCCAGGGATGCGCCGGCATCTCCGCGCTGCTCGAGGCGCTCGCCAGCCTGCGCGGCGAAGACAGCGCGCTGCCCGATGAGCTCCTCGAGCACGCGCGCCGCCAGGTGCGCGCCACCATCGACGAGGCGCGCCAGGCGGTGTGGAACCTGCGCCAGGCTCAGCCCTTTGGCCGCACCCTCGAAACCACTCTGCGCAGCATGGCCCGCCAAATCAGCGACGAATCCGGCATCCCCGTCGTCTGCGAGATCACCGGCAAGCCGTTTTCGCTTACCCAAATGGCCGCGCACGAGCTGATGATGATGGCGCGCGAGGCGGTCTACAACGCCGTCCTCCACGCCCATCCCGCTCGCATCGACGTGCGCGTGGTCTTCGCCCGCAACGAGCTCACGCTCGAGGTCCGCGACAACGGCTCCGGCTTCGAGCCGGCTGCCGTCTTCGCCCGCGAAGATCGCCATTACGGCCTGGTCGGCATGCGCGAGCGCATTGAAGCGGTCGGCGGCGATTTCCGCCTCGACAGCGCTCCCGGCCGCGGCACCGATTTAACCGTGCGCATTCCGCGCCGCATTTATGGCGCGCGCAGTGCGATGATGGGCGTGTGACCATGGAGACCGCCGCGAAAATCGACGCGCCCAGGAAAATCAAGGTCCTCGTCGTCGACGATCACCCCATCGTCCGCGTGGGCATTGCGGCCATCATCAACGCGCGGCCCGACATGGCCGCCGTCGCGCAGTGCGGCAGCGGCGAAGAGGCCCTGGAATTGTTCGAGCAGCATCAACCCGACATCACCCTGATGGACCTGCGCCTGCCGAAGATGAGCGGCGTCGACGCCATCCGCGCCATCCGCCTCCGCCACCCCAAGGCCTGCTTCGTCGTCCTCACCACCTACGAGGGCGACGAGGACATCTACCAGGCCATCGAAGCCGGCGCCCGCGCCTACGTCATCAAGGGCATGCCGCACGAAGCCCTCATCGATGCGCTGCGCCGCGTCCATGCCGGCGGCCGCTTTCTGCCCCCCGCGG
>JBARMS010000124.1:0-53875 GCA_049802575.1 Acidobacteriaceae bacterium
CGGCTCCGGCAGCGGGCGCGGCGCGCAGGTTGGCATTGACGTAGAGCGCGGGCGCGCCGTACTGAGCGAGTACCGTGGCGAGCGCGAGGGCAAGGGAAGGATCAGGTTCCTCGCAGTAGCCGGCGGATGATTCGGCGGGGCGGGAATGCTTCGGACCTTGTTCCGCGGTTGCGGGAACGAAGACGACGATTTGCGGCGGATGGTCGCTGTGGGCCAGCAGAAGGTTCGCGCGCAGGCGATGCAGTGCCTCCACGTACGCGGAGGGCGCGGCGGGACTCGCGAAATCGGAGGCTGCAGCGGCTTCCAGGGCAAAGTCAGGATGGTGGGGCGCGGGCAGCCGGCGGCGGAGCCATTGCCGGATACGGGGCTGGCCGGGTTCGGGAGCGGGGAGGGCTGCGAAGACAGTCGTGTCGAGGAGGGATTCGAGATCGGCAGCGGAATGGATGGTGCGGTCGGTGAGTTCGCGGACGATGGCCGCAGAGCAGCCAGTCAGGAGTCCAGCACTCAGGGCGAGCGCGGCCAGCAGGGGGATGCTGGGGCTGGTGGGGTGGCTGGGGGAGGGAACGAGCGCAGGCGTGACCACCGTGATGTTGGCGGAGTGCAGGCCCTGCAGCACGCCGGCCTGCTGGAGGCGGCCGAGCAGCGTGGTATAGAGAGTGCGGCTCTCGTCGGCCTCCTGGCGCGCGAGATGCAGCGCGACCGCGTTGCCGGTGAGACGCGAGGCGAGTTCCTTTTGTTGGTTGAACGCATCGCGCGCGGAGTTTTCGGACTGGAGCGCGACCTGGTAGTCAGACTGGGCGCGATCGCCGAGGCGATGGATTTCGTCGCGAACGGATTGTTGAATGGTGGCCAGCCCGGAGCGCTGCTCGGCGAGAGCGGGCCAGTTTTCACCGTAGCGATCGGCAGATTCGGCGATCTGCGATTGCGCGACGGTTTCCTGGGCGCGCAGCGACTGCAGCAGGGCAAAGGAGTTTTGCGTGCCGGCGCCGGCGCCGGGACTGCCGGCCAGTCCGGAGAGCGCTTCGGGATCGCCGCTTTGGACGGCGCGCCAGATGGCCTCTCGGACAATGCGGCTGGACTGCGCCGCGGAGAGCGCCGCGTTGAGCGCGTCCAGGCGGGCGAGCACGACATTGTGCGCGTCGTCGTCACCGAACGCTCCGGCGTCGCGGTCGAGGGCTGCGGCCTGCGCATCCATGGCATCGGTTTGCTGCTTCAGTCCGGTCAGTTGCGACCGCAGCCATGCGGCCGATTGCTCGGCTGCGGAGGAACGCGACCGGTAGCTGAAGTCGGAGAGCGACTGCACAAGCGCGTCAGCGACGGCCGCGGCGCGTCCCGGGTCGGGATCGGAGTAGCTGATGGAGATGAGGCGGGTGCCGGCGGCGGGGGCGATCTTGACGTGCTTCGCGAAGATCTTCAGCGCGACGTAGCGGCGGTTCGGTGCGCGGTCGAGGGGGACAGACAGCGGCTCGAGCGGCTTGCTCCTCAGCAGAAGCTTGTGCAGCCACGGAAGACAGCTGGGGTGCGGGGCGAAGTAGTCGGGCGTGTCTTCGAGGCCGGTGCGGCGCATGACGTCGAGGGAGACGGCGTCGGATTGCAGGATACCGATTTGGGTTTGCAGGGCGAGGTTTTCATCGAAGGAGTCACTGACCGCGCTGGCCTGAGCGTCGGCGGTGGAGTTGTCGAGGCCGAACGCGCCGCGCGATTGCTTTTCCACTTCGATGACGGTGGCAGCTCGATAGCGAGGAGTGGCGCAGGCCCAGAAGAGGAGCGCGAGGGAACAGGAGATCGCTAGGGCGACGAGAATCCAGTCCCGACGGCGGATGAGGACGGAGACGAGGTCGGCGACGGTCCATTCGACGGGCGGGCCGGAGGGATCGGCCAGCGGAAACGCGCCGCGGGCGCTCACAGGAAGACCTCCGTGCTCGAGCCGGGATCAGGCATTGCGCAGCAGCACCACCGATCCGTCGAAGTCGAAGCTGAAGTCCATTTCAGCGAGGCCGGCACGGAGCATGGTGTCGCGCAGGCGGCGGCGATCCTGAGTATGGAGGAGCAGAAAGCCGCTGCCTCCGGCGCCGACCAGTTTGCCGCCGGTGGCGCCGCCGGGGCCGCGAGCGAGGGTGTAAAGCTCGTCGATTTCGCAGGAGCTCATGCGGTAACAGCGGCCACGCTTGCGGACCCAGTGCTCATGCAGGAGGCGGCCAAACTCACTGATCTTGCCGCCTTCGAGGACGTCGCGAATCTCATGCCCGAGATCCCGGGCGAACTGGAGACTGTCGATCATGGCGGCGTCGTTAGCTTCCGAGAGTCGCTTCTGCTCACCGAGGAGCGCGGATGCGTCGCGCGTGCTGCCGAGGAAAAAGAGCATGAGCGAGTCGCGCAGTTCGTGCAGGGAGTCATCGGGGATGTGCAGCGGTGCGACGCGGACTTCGCCGTCGGAGAGATATTCCTGGCACAGGAGCCCGCCGTAGGCGGCGATGTACTGATCCTGCTTGCCAACCGGCTGGGAGAGGCGATTCATTTCGATATCGACGGCCTCGCGCGCCAGGGCTTCGGCGGTGACGGGCTCGCGGCGCATGGCATAAATCGCGTGGAGCAAACCGACCAGAAAAGTTCCCGAGGAGCCCAGGCCGGTGCCGGCGGGAACATCGGCAACGCTCACGATCTCGAGCGGGGATGTGACGCGGTGCATGCGGAGGACTTCGCGCATGAGAGGATGGCGAATTTCGTCGCAGGTCCGGGCATGCTCGGTTTCGGAATACTTGAGGATGTAGCCGGGCAGAAAGCTGCGGTTGACGCTGATGTAGACGTATTTGTTGATGGCGGCCGAAATGACGAAGCCGCCGCCGTGTTCCTGGTACCAGGAAGGCAGATCAGTGCCGCCGCCGCCTATGGAGATGCGCAACGGAGTCCGCGTCATGATCACAGGCGCACCTCCATCCGATTGCGGGGGGGAGGGGAAGCTTTGCGGCGCGCCGCGACGGCGACCTGCGCGGCGATGATGGCTTCGGTTTCGCGCAGGCCTGGAAAGGACCCAATTTCATAGAAGCGCTCGGCGGTTTCGTAGCCGGCGAGCAGTCCGCAGTTGGCCAGCCCGGACCAGACGAGGGAGAGATCGAAGGCGGGCAGGGTCCAGTTGGCGAGGACCGCGGCGTCGAGAGCTTCGAGGCCGTAGTCGATGTGACGCATCGCGGGGGAGGGGTCGTGCTTGTTGTAAGCGACCACTGCGCCGGCGCGATATTCGACATTGCTTTGGTTCCAGGCGTTGTCGTTGCGGCAGACCGTCATGAGAGCCGGCTTGCGGGAATTGAGAAAGGCGCGCCAGACCGGCAGGATGGGCTCGCGGAGCCAACTGTCTCCATACATGACAAGGAAGCGCGGGCCGAGGAGAGGGAGAGCGGCACGCAGAGCGCCACCGGTGCGCAGAGGATGATCGCCGTCATGGCTGTAAGCCAGCGAGAGGCCGAAGCGGCTGCCGTCGCCGGCGAATTCCTGAATCCGGCAGCCGAGATGGCCGCAGCAAATGACGATTTGCCTGAGGCCGTGGGCGCGGAGATGGCGCAGCTGATGGGCGAGAAAGGGCTCACCTGCAACGGGCACGAGCGATTTGGGCGTGGCTTTCGTGAGGGGGCGCAGCCGGGTGGCAAAGCCGCCTGCCAGAAGCGCGAGACGCGGAGGCCAGAGCGGTTCAGTTACTGAGGGCACGGTCATCGGCGATCAATTCCTGCAGAGATTGGCGGACGGCTTCGCGGCTGTTCCATTTCGGGAACCAGCCAAGGGAACGGATGCGGCTGGAATTCATGCGGACCACGGGCACATCGCCGCGCCAGCCGCAGCGCCCGCCGGTGTACTCGAAGGCGGGATAGCTGGCGAGACCGAGCGTTTCGACCGCGAGATCCGCGATTTGTGTGACGGTGACGAAGTCGTCGGTGGCGACGTTGAAGACGGAAAACGGGGCCACGGCCTTTTGGGCGGCGCACAGGGCAGCCGCAACGACGTCGGAGACGTGGATGTAGGGCTTGCGCTGCTCCCCATCGCCGAGAATGCGGAGATGGGCGGGGTCTTCCATGAGGCGGCGAAGGAAATCGAAGCCGACACCATGGGTCTGGCGCGGGCCGACGACGTTGCCGAAACGGAAGGCGCAGGCATGCAGGCCGAACATGGAGCAGTAGCTGGCGATGAGGGATTCGCCGGCGAGTTTGCTGGCGCCATAGGTGGAGACCGGGAGCAGCGGAGCGTAGTCCTCAGAGACAACCGTGTCGCCTGCGTCGCCATAGACGCCGCTGCCGGAAGCATAGAGCAGGTGCTTCACCCTGGCGCGGCGCATGGCTTCCACCACGTTGTTGGTGAGCAGCGTGCCGCGATAGAAATCGATCTGCGGATTCTCAGCGGCGAGCGCGATGTCGGGATTCGAGGCGAGGTGGATGACCCAGTCGTGGCCTTCCATGGTGACGGCGAGGGCCTGGACATCGGCAGCGTCGGCATGAACCACATTCAGGCGGCGATCGCCGGCATGGGCGGCGAAATGCCATTCGCGCCCGGAGGAGAAGTTATCGAAGATGGTCACGCGGCGGGTGAGTGGCGAAGCGAGCAGGACATCGGTGAAGTGACTGCCGATGAAACCCGCTCCGCCGACAAGGAAGTAACTGCCTTCGCGCAGCAGCATGGAGAGCCCTCCGCCTGAGCACGTGGAGCGATTGCGAACATGAGCGGGGATTCAGGCCATCCTGCCCATCCTGGGAAGCAAAATTCATCGTTTCCTGAGGCGCGCGGTATAGCAATACCACTGCGGAGCGTCCGTCATTACTTAAGTCAGGCATTACCGGAGTTAGGGGAAGCGGTCCAGAATTGTGGGTGAGAGAGATTGACAGGAGGATATAAGTCAACATAACTGCGATCAGGAGAATGGCTCTCTAAGTCGCGCAGCGGGGGCGTGCAAAACCTGCGATGAATGAGCAGAACATGCGGATCACCGTCGGTATGCCGGTCTGGAATGCGATGCCGTGGCTGCCGGAAGCCATCGAGAGTCTGCTGGACCAGACGGTCACGAATTTCACGATACTGGCGATCGTCGATGGCGGCACGGATGGAAGCGGCGCGTATTTGCGCAGCATTCGCGACGAGCGGCTGCGCGTGGTGGAACAGCCGAATGCCGGCGTGACGGCGACGCTGAATCGCCTGTTGCGCGAGACGCAGACGCCATGGCTGGTGCGGCAGGATGCCGACGATGTGTCCTACCCGCAGCGCATCGAGAAAATCCTCGAAGCCATTAGCACTTATCCCGAAGCTGGAATGATCTACTCCCTGGCGGATTATCATCCGCGGGAACGCTGCGCGGGGCGGTTCCGGTGCTCGCGCGGGACCCCGGACGAACTGCGATCGATCGTGGAAAGCGGATACCTGCTTTCCATCTGCCACTCGACCGTGGCCCTGAAGGTGGAGAAGGCACGCGCAGCGGGCGGATACCGGATGGATCTCCACGCGGAGGATGCGGACCTGTGGTGGCGCATGGCGCGCAGCTTCGAGATTCGCTTCATCCCCGAGGCGCTGGTGGGATTTCGGCAAAATGCGGAGAGCGTGAGCACGCGCAATGGGGAGAAGCAGCAACTGGCGGGGCTCTACGTGCAATATCTGCTGCTGTCGGAGTTATGGGGCATGGAGCCGCGCCCGCTGGCGAGCGTGGCGCGCACGCTGCTGGAGTTTTTGCGGCCGTCGCGCATCGCGGCCAGGGAATCGCTGCGAGCATGCAACATGAAGCTGGCCGAAGGACGGCGGCTCGCGGCCGCAGGCGCCCTGGCGCGCGCGATGCTGGCCTCGCCGGGATACGTGCTGGGGCGGTTGCGCGATGAGTTCAGCAACACGGCGATTGCCAACGGCATCGAGCCACGCTTGTTTATGGAAAGAAAGGAAGCCTTATGGTGATAACTGAGGAAGAAACGGCTGCACCTGCGCGGGACAGCAGCGAGACGGCGGTGCGGCTGCCGCGTCCTCCGCAATTTGTGCTGGGGGGCATACCGATTCACCGGATCTCAATGGAATATGCGGCCATCCTGGTGACAGAAGCACTGCTGATGCGGGATGATATTCCGCCGCTGACCATTGTGGGGCCGAATGCGCATCTGGTCACACTGGCGCAGCACGACAAACGGTTTGCCGCAGCCATGCAGGCGGCGGATTTGTCGGTACCGGACGGCGTTTCGGTGGTCATGGCGTCGCGGCTGCTGCAATCGCCGATTCCGGAACGCGTCCCGGGGGGCGATCTGATGGAGCGAATGTGCGCCGAGGCAGCGCGCTATGGTTTTCGCGTGTTCTTTCTTGGTGGGTTGCCGGGAGCGGCGATTATGGCTGCGCACAATTTGCAGGAGCGGTACCCGGGACTCACCATCTGCGGGACGTATTGTCCGCCACTGGGATTTGAGAACAACCCTCGTGAGCTGGCGCGCATGCGCGAAAAGATCAATGCCGTTGAGCCCGATTTGCTGTGCGTGGCGTTCGGCGCGCCGAAGCAGGAAATCTGGATGCAGGAGAACCGGGATCAGCTGCGCGTGGGCGCGATTTTGCCGGTCGGAGCTGCGTTGGATACGCATGCCGGGCTGCGGCGGCGCGCGCCGCAGTGGATTCAGTGGATCGGGATGGAATGGGGCTTCCGGCTGGCGATGGAGCCGCGGCGGTTGTGGCGACGTTACCTGATCGGAAATGCAAAATTTGTTGCCCTCACGCTGCGCCAGGGTCTGCGCGAAAGGGTGGCGCAGGCGCACAGAATCGGCAGGCGGGCGGCGGCAGAAGCGGAGCCCGGCATGCCGGCAGGGAGCGGAGACTGAGCCATGTTCCGAATCGAGGACCTGCGCATCAGCCTGTTCAGCGACGGCGCCGACCTGGCCAGCATTCTGGAGATGTATGCCAAACCGTGGATTCGGGGATTCACGACGAATCCGACCCTGATGCGCAAGGCGGGGGTGGTGGACTACGAAGCGTTTGCGCGCTCGCTGCTGTGGGCCGTGCCGGACCGTCCCATCTCGCTGGAGGTGTTAGCCGACGATGAGGCTGAAATGGAGCGGCAGGCACTGACCATCGCCACGTGGGGCTCCCGTGTGAATGTGAAGATCCCGGTGACGAATCGCGCGGGCAGTTTCATGGGGCCGCTGATTCGCAGGCTGGCGCAGGCAGGTGTCGCTCTGAACGTCACGGCGATTCTGACGCTGGAGCAGGTGCACAGCGTTGCTGAGGCGCTGGAAGCAGAAGTTCCGGCGATCGTGTCGGTGTTCGCGGGAAGGATCGCCGACACCGGGGTCGATCCGGCGCCCGTAATGGCCGAGGCGAAACGGTTGCTGGCGGAACGGCCGCGGGCGCAATTGCTGTGGGCCAGCCCGCGCGAGCTGCTGAACATCTTTCAGGCGAATGATGCCGGATGCGACATCATCACCGTTCCACCCGAAATTCTGCGCAAGCTGGAGCTGGTGGGGAAGGACCTGACAGCGTATTCCCGCGAAACGGTAGAGATGTTTTATCGCGACGCCCGCGCGGCGGGCTACCAGATCGACACGGGAACCACAGAGCCAGCGAAAGCAGCAGGGAAATTAACTGGGCTTATGGTCCAGGATGATGGCAACGGCCTGCGCCAGGTGGCCTACGAAGAAATCGGCGGCGGGAGCGTGTTTGCCCGCGGGAGCCAGGTATCCTGAGTCAACGCGAATGGTGCGTGCTCCGGCGGCACGGCCACACTGGGTATCGGTGGGCTGATCGCCAATCATCCAGCATTCCCGGAGAGAGAAGCCGAAGTCGTCGCGCGCGCGCAGGAGAAACCATGGAGAGGGCTTGCGGCAGATGCAGAGGCCCGAGTAGCCGGGAATAACGCCGCGCGGGTGGTGCAGACAATAGCTGAAGCGGGCGAAATGGACGCCGCCAAAGATGAGCTCGGCCGCGAGCTTATCGTGGATGGCTCCGAGCGTATCGAGAGACGATTTGCCGAGCGCGTAGTTCGGCTGGTTCGAGACGAGGATGAGCGGATAACCGGCCTTCTGCAGGCGATGCAGCGCGGGGATGACCCCGTCGGCAAGACGCAGATCGCCCGGCGTGAGCGGCGACTCCATGCGGCCGGTGGCAAGATTTTGGACGAGTGGATTCAGGACGCCGTCCCGGTCGAGAAAGACGGCGGGGCGCGTCACTTTTTTGACTCCCACTTCATCTCGTGTGCGCGTAACAGCGGATGCGAGACGATAAGGTGCCAGATCACGGCTTGAAACTCCTCCGTGTGAGGAGTGACGGTTTCCGGAGTGATCGTGGGAATGACGAGGCAGACGTCGGCAAGTTGAGCGGTGTAGCCGCCGTCCCGGCCGACGATGCCGGCGATGCGCGCACCCACGGAGCGGGCAAAGTCGAGACTGGCGACCAGGTTGATGCTGAGGCGATGCTGAAGATTACCGCCGCCGACGGAGAAGACGAAGACCAGATCGCGCGCGCTGAGATGGCTGCCGCGCAGCCAGGCTGCGAAGCAGGATTCCCAGCCTTCGTCGTTGATGCGGGCGGTGAGTTCGGAGACGTTGTCGGTGGGAGCGTAACACTCGAGGCCGGCAATCTTTCGGAAATCGTTGACCGCATGGCCGGCATTCCCGGCGCCGCCCCCCACGCCGAGAAAGAAGACGCGGCCGCGGTGCTCGCGGGTTTCCCGCAGCAACACCACCATGCGGTCGATGATTGCCGGGTCAAGCATGGCGGCGAGGACTTGTACCTGCGCGAGATAGGCGCGGGTGTAGCCGGCGGCCGATTCCGCGGCAATGGGCAGGCTGTCGAGATGAGGCTTGGCGAGAGGCAAGGGGTGCTCCGGATCAGTGAGAAGTTTTGCGCAGCGGGGCGGACGCCGGTTTCCGCGCAGAGGCGAGACACAACCCGGAAGAGGAATCGTCCCGATCGCGCAGAAGACGGAAGGCGTCGCGAACCGCTCGGCGGAAGGCTGCCGGGAGGAGACTGAAGACGAGAAAGTGCAGGGAAGACAGCGGGTCGGGCCGGCCTTCGAAGAGAAAGGCCCACAGGATTCTGAGACGGGCCATTGGGCCGGCATGGCTCGCTTTGGCGCGCCAGACACACTGGATGGCGATAAACGAAGAAAAGGCACGGCGCGAAATGAGAGACCGCATTTCGCGAATCCAGCTCAGCGAGAACTGCCATCCGGTGCCGCGGCCCACCGTGGCACGACGGTCCTCAACGCGCCAGATGGCGAGGGGTTTGGCCAGCATGGAGATGGTAACCCCTTCGTACGAGGCAACGCGGATGATCCAGTCCCAGTCCTGATGCATGGGGAGGCCGTCGCGAAAGGGAACGGCAAGCAGGAGGTCGCGGGGCGCCAGCAGCGTGGAGCTTTGCATGAGGCCGCCGGAATCGGCCACACCGCTGCGGCAGAAAAGATAGTCGGCGACCGCCTGCCCGGGGTGGTAGACGCGCGCGGGCAGAACGCGGCTGGCCGTGGGCGAACGCGCGATGAGACGGCAGGTGATGACCGGGAACCATGTCGAGATCTCACGGGTGGCGCGCATCTGGCGCTCGATCTTGTTGGGAAGCCACTCGTCGTCGTCGTCGAGAAAGGCGATCCATTCACCGGCGGCGGCGCGTACGCCGGCATTGCGGGCGGCGCAACCGCCGGAGATTTCCGGCAGGATCACGATGCGGAGGCGCGGGTCGGCGAGGGCGGCCAGCCGTTCTTCCGTCGCTGCATCCGGTCCGTCGAAGACGACGATGACTTCGAGCGGACGCCAGGTTTGGCGCAGCGCGCTGCGAATCGCGCAGACCAGCAGATCGGGGCGTCTGCGGGTAGGAATCACCGCCGAAACCAGCGCGTGCTCCGCGAATTTCTCAAATGGAGACATGGCTGCGCGTCCGATTCCGAGGATAGGTCGTTGCCGCGCCGACGGACAGATGCCGAAAGAGAGATTCGTGAACCGAGGTAACGGGACAGCGGCAGGGATGAAACGGTCGGGGATGAAACGGTCGGGAGCAAAGCGGCCAGCCAGGAGGTGGTCAGCCGAGAAGCGATCAGCGGTGAGACGGGCAGGCTAGCGGTTCATGTTGTCGAGCACGGAGCCGACGATGCCGCCCAGCACTCCGGCCTGGGTTTCGCGGCGGCCTTCCGATGGCATGTACTCCTGCAACTGGTGAGCAAGGCGGGAGATGGGCAGCGTCTGCAGCCAGATGCGGCCGGGACCGGTGAGCTGGGCGAGGAAAAGGCCGTCGCCGCCGAAGATGAGATTCCTGATGCCGCGGATCATGGTGATCTGAAACGAAACATTGCCCTGGAAGGCGCCAACGTGGCCAGGATGGACGAGCAGAGTTTCTCCCGCCTGCAGGTCGCGCGTGACCACCTCACCGGAAAGCTCGAGCCAGGTAATGCCCTGTCCGCCAACCTTCTGCAGCAGAAAGCCGTCGCCGCCGAAGATGCCGGCGCCGAGGGACTGCTGAAAACCGACGCTCAGGTTGATGCCTGCGGTGGCGCAAAGAAACCCGTGGCGGTGAATCATGTATTCATGGCCCGGCGAGACCTCCACCGGGAGGATGTGGCCGGGAACCCGGGTGGCGAAGGCCAGCTCGGCCTGGCCGCCCGTGGCGCGGTACTCGGTCATAAAAAGGCTGCCGCCGCCGGCAATGCGCTTAATGGCTCCGAAAATGCCGCCGCCGCCGGCAAATTGTGTGTGCGTGGTCATCTGGATGTTGGGCGACATCCAGGAAAGCTCGCCCGCTTCGGAGATGATGGCGTCGTTTGGCTCGAGCAGGAACTCGAGCACCGGCATGGTGGTTCCGGTGATGCGGTTTTGCATGAGGACAGAGTACAGGGCGGGGGACGCGGCGCGGTGGAAAAACTCGGTGAAGCGGTGAGCCGCGCCTGGGCGAAGGGGAAGGCGGATGCATCTCAACTCAAGTGATTCGACCGTGTTTTCTCGTCGTGGACAAGCAGTACCCGGGGAGCATCTCCACCCGCAAACTGGTGATCGAAACCACTATGCTCAACGTGCTGACGGCGTACAGCGCGCAGGAGGCGATTGAGATTCTTAGTCGTTTTCCCGGTGTGGATGGCGTTGTGCTGGATACGGAAGTGCGCGGCATGACATGCAACGAACTGATCGGGCGCCTCCGCTCGATTCGCGCGGGACTTCCGGTGATTACCGTCTCACCGACCGGGCACGATCCGTGCGGTGCGGAGGATCATCACGTGTCTTCCTACGATCCGCAGGATTTGCTGGATCAATTGCAGGTGCTGTGCCCGAAAGAGATCCGGCAAAAGGCAGAGGAGCCGGACTTTTCGCAGGAATGAGGGACGCCGACACGTCCCGCAGCCGGTGAGGATGCGGTCACGGCTCTTGCCTGGGCGCCCGATCCCTTCGCCCATGAGCGGAAGGACGCATCAGGACTCGCTGCGGAAGCGGTGAATCAGGCGCCGGTCGCGTTTGCTGGGGCGGTTGGCAGGGGCGGGCTCGAAGTAGAGTCCGGCCTTGCGCTGTTCGGCGAAGAGACGGCGGGCTTCGCGGCTGGTTTCGGTTTCGCGGTACAGCATCTGCGCGACGGAGGCAGGCCCACGGACTTCGCTGAGGGCGAGGACTTCTACCTCGAAGAGACCTCCCTCGGTCTGAATGGAGAGCCGATCGCCGACGCGGACTTCGCGCGCGGGGCGGGCCGGCTGCTGGTTGGCCTGGACGCGATTCAGTTCACAGGCCTTCGCGGCGAGGGTGCGGGTCTTGAAGAAGCGAGCGGCCCAGAGCCATTTGTCGATGCGCATGATTGTAGGGTATAGCGGGTAGCGGGTAGCGGGTAGCGTGTAGAGCTGAGGCCGTGGGGAAGTGGTCAGATTTCAGTTGTCAGTGGTCAGCATGGAATCAGCGGCGGGTGAATCGCAGCCAGAGGGCATCCATAACCTTCGAGAAGATCGCGTAGAGCAGGAGCAGCGCCGCGAAGATCACGATCTCGGCGATGTCGAACAAGAGTGGGGCAGGCTCTCTGCGGTTCGCAAGTACGATTACGAAGATGAATAACGCACCGACGGCCAAAATGAAAAGAGCGCGGCGGGCTTTCGGCAGCGCGAGGAAAGTGCGGCGCTGATCAGGGCGGCTGGCAATCGCCATGAGGCCGACAAACGCGCCTCCCACCAAGGCGCCGTTGCGAGGAAACCAAGCGCTGAATAAAAAGGTCAGGCCGATAAGGACGGCTCCGCTGCCGCCGAAAGCGATCCATAGCCGCCTCTCCGTTTCGGACACGTACGCCATCCTACGCTGCCGGTTGTGAGTTGGTCAGCGGCGGGGCTGGAAGCTGGCGACGATGGCCCTGATCTGGGTGCGCGATTGCCCATCGTGCCGTCATGCGTTTCCGTAAGCCTAAAATTCCGGATGCCCCAAAGGGGTTACGACGCCTACTCTACCTGTCGCGGGGTGACAAGAGCGCGGCGCAGAACATTTCGGGATGGGGAATCTGATCTGCAAACACTACAGATTGTAGATTGGGGCCGTCAAGACCCAATGCGTGAGGTTTTGCCCTTGTCATCGCCGCTGACCCCTGAGCCCCTCGAAATTTCCTTTTAGAAGCAACGATTTTCCACTTTGCAAGGGGCATCTAGTCGGTTACAGTGAAGTGGTCGGAAGTGGTCCAAAGTGGTCCAATATCTGAATTCCTCGGACTCTTCAGCGCCAACAGTAGCACGAATCCGGTTGACGGCTGCGGAACCTTTTAGCGGGGGAGCCACCCTGGTCACGGGACGGACAAGATGTTTCGCGGCAGTCACATAACCCGGGTTGACGAGAAGGGCCGGCTCAAGCTCCCTGCCGAATTCAAGCGGCAGATCGATGAGGAGTACGGAGGGCAGTTCTACATCACCAGCCGGGATGGGAAGGTAGCCGAGATTCACCCCATGCGGGAGTGGGAGAAGTTCGAGGAAAAGCTGGGGCAGGTACCGAGTTTCAATCCCGCGAAGAAGAAGTTGGTAAAGCGGCTGAACTATTACGGCCAGACGGCAGAGATGGACGGGCAGGGGCGGGTGCTGTTGCCGCAGATCCTGCGGGAGCAGGCGAAGCTGGTGGCCGAGGTGGTGGTGCACGGCAGCGAGTGGCACCTGGAAGTTTCGAACCGCGAGACGTACGAGCGGGAGATGGCAGAGCTTCCGATGACCGAGAACGATGAGGCGGAACTCTCGAAGTTTGGACTGTAAGGTTTGAAGGCCCCCCAGGGGGAGCACATGACGGAACGAACGCGACATGTGCCAGTTCTTTTACAAACTGCGATCCGAATGCTGAATGTACGGTCCGGGGGCGTGGTGGTCGATGCGACTCTCGGATATGCCGGGCACGCGAGTGAGATTGCGCGGCGGCTGGGGCCGGAGGGAACGCTGATCGGATTCGATCGCGATCCTGAGGCGCTCAGGCTGGCGCGGGAACGGCTCGATGCGCTGCGCACGGAGCTGGGAGCGGCGATGCCGCGGGTGATTCTGCACGACGTGGAGTTTTCGCGTGCGAAGGAAGCGCTGGCAGGCGACGGACTCCTGGGACGTGTGGATGGGCTGCTCGCGGATTTCGGCGTGAGCTCGATGCAGCTCGATGAGGCGCACCGGGGATTCAGTTTTCAGGCGGAAGGGCCCCTCGATATGCGGATGAATCCGCGCGAGGGGGAAACCGCCGAACAAGTGGTAAACCACATGGGCGAAAAAGAGCTCGCCAATGTGATTTACGAATTCGGAGAGGAAAGGAGGTCGCGGAGAATCGCCAGAGCCATTGTCCGGTCGCGGCCGGTGACGACGACGGCGCAACTAGCCCGAATCGTTGCCGGCGCGGCCGGGTCAATGAAAGGCGAGAAGATTCATCCCGCGACGCGGACTTTCCAGGCTCTCCGAATTTATGTGAATGCCGAGCTGAGCGAGATTGAAGCGCTGCTGGAATCGGCGCCGGAGGTGCTGAAGCCGGGTGGAAGGCTGGTGGCGATCAGCTTCCATTCGCTCGAAGACCGGCGCGTGAAAGATGCGCTGCGCGAGGGAGCGCAGCGGGGGATTTGGGAAGTGCTGACGCGGAAGCCCATGACGGCAGAGGCGGAGGAACAGGGTTTGGATCGCAACCCGCGGGCACGCAGCGCGAAGTTGCGGGCAGCGGAAACGAAATCAGCTGTTAGCTGCTAGCGGTTAGCTCCGAACGTGGTGAACCTGGCAGTTGGAGCTAGAGGCTAGAGGCTGGAAGCTGGAACTTAAAAGATCGGGCTGGGGCCGTCCCACCGTACTACGGCGAAAGCAGTTCAAGGACGACCCGCAAGACCATCCCTCCTCAATTTAGCGGCTCTGGCCCGGTCGCAAAGGAGGAAGAAAGTTATCGGTTGGCAGTTTTGCGAATTCCGTTGTCAGTGGATGTGGTGAAGATCCTGGGCTGCCGAGTCGAGACACAGCAGTTAGAACTAAGAATTAAGAATTAAGAACTAAGAACCAGGAACCAGGAACCAGGAACTGGAGTTTTTCTATGGCGACACAGGCGATAGCAGCGCAGACATTGACAGGGATGAGCCGCGGCACCGAATGGGTCGCGGAACACAATGCGCTGCGGATGGCGGCGCAGCGGCGCGCCCGCCGTGGTCCCACGCCGGAGGCGCTGTTTACCAAGCGCATCGACAATTCCCGTCTGGTGAAAGTCACCGATCCCGCGCGCGGCCGCGAGATGCGCAGCTTCGCCTGCGCCATGGCGTTTCTGTTGTCGCTGGCGTTGATTTACGGGTGGCAGCATTTCACCGCCATTGAATATGGATATCGGCTGGAGGCGCAAAAGCAGCAGGTACAGCAGATGGAAGAACAGAATCGCGAATTGCGGTTGACGGCGGCGGAACTGGCCGATCCTTCGCGGATCGATACGATGGCGCGCGCCTACGGACTGACGGCGCCGCATCCGGGCCAGGTGGTACGTCCAAACGACGCTGCGGATGGAAATTCCGCGACGATGGCGGAAGTTGTTCCGGCTCCCGTGCCGGGCGTGCACTGATTTTCAGGGAGGAGAGGTTGCTTCGGTGACTCGTCCCGCTTTCTCCTCCGAGGCTGCGCCGCAACGTGCGCACAGGCGCGCGGCGGACGATTTCAGCCCTCCCCCCCTCCCCAAAACTTTCAAAGATGGTCCTCGCCTGGTGACACCGATGCGGCGTCTCCGCATCGTGATGGTGCTCGGCGCCTTCATGGCCTGGGCCGGCCTGATTGGCGGCCGGCTGGTGTGGCTGCAGGTGATCCAGCATGCGGATTGGGCCGACAGGGCGCACCGGCAGCAAGAACGGACTTTTCTCGTGGCTCCGCGGCGCGGCATTTTGTACGACCGCGCTCTGCGCGAGCTGGCGATGACGGTTACATCGGACTCGGTGTATGCCGTGCCGTCGGAAATGAACGGCGATGCGGAGAAGGCACAGGTTGCGACGGCGCTGGCTCAGGTCGTGCACACGGATCCCGAGGATCGATTCACATCAGAAAAGCAGATTTTGGCGAGGCTGCGCGATTCGCGGAATTTCGCGTGGGTGGCGCGGAAGGAACCACCGGCGATCATTGAACAGGTGAAGGCGCTGCATCTGAAGGGCGTTTATTTCCAGAAGGAATTCAAGCGGTTCTATCCGGATGCCGATCTGGCGGCGCAGGTGCTGGGCTATGTGGGCATGGATGACGATGGGCTGGCCGGCGTGGAGCAGGAGGACGAGAAAGATCTGCACGGCACGCCGGGGAGGATGCTGACCGCCGTCGATGCGCGGCGGCACGTGCTCGACAGCCAGGAACGCGATCCGCAGCCCGGTGAGAACCTGGTGCTGACCGTCGACGCGAACATCCAGTTCATGGCCGAGAAGGCGCTGGAAGCGAACATGGAGCGGACGGGCGCGGCCAATGGCACGGTCGTGGTGCAGGATCCGCATACCGGGCAGATTTTGGCGCTGGCGATTCGGCCCACTTTCGATCCCAACGATTTTCGCCATACCGATCCGACGCTGCTGCGCGATCACGCGGTGAGCGACGTGTACGAGCCGGGATCGACGTTCAAGCTGGTGACGTATTCGGCGGCGATCGATCAGGGGGTCGCCACGCCGGACAGCATTGTGGACTGCCTGGGCGGGGCCATTAAGGTGGCGGGAAGAACGGTGCACGATGCCCCGGGCGAGCACATGGGCAAGGTCACAGTGACCAAGGCGCTGGAGGAGTCGAGCGACGTCGGCGCGATTCAGATGGGTCTGCGCATGGGAAAGGACAACTTCTACAAATACATTCATGCGTACGGATTCGGACAGAAGACAGGAATCGAACTGCCGGGCGAGACGCGCGGCCTGGTGAAACCGCCGAACCGGTGGCAGCCGACGACGATTGGATCGATTCCGATGGGCCAGGAGATTGCGGTTACGCCGATCCAGTTGGCGGCCATGGTGTCGACGATCGCGAATGGCGGGACCTATCTGCCGCCGCACATCGTGCTGGAAGCGACCGCGGAAACCAAGGCGAACGGATCGCTGAAGCCGGCGGTGTTTCATCCTGAAGATGAGCTGCCGGCGACGCTGCCCGCGGGCTCGCATCGGGTGATCAGTGAAATGACGGCGGCGGAGATGCGCCAGATGATGGAGGGCGTGGTGCTCTTCGGCACCGGACGCACCGCGCAACTGAATGGATACAGCGCGGGCGGGAAAACCGGGACGGCGCAGAAGATCGATCCCAGGACGCACACCTATTCGAAGACAAAATATGTGGCGTCGTTCGCGGGGTTCGCTCCGGTCAACGATCCGGCGGTGACGATCGTGGTGGTGATGGACTCGCCGACGAAGGGCTCCCACTATGGCGCCGAGGCCAGCGCGCCGCTGTTTCACGATCTGGCGCAGCAGATCCTGGAGTATCTGGGCGTGCCGCACGATCAGGACCTGAAGCCGGAGAAGATGATCGCGCAAAAGGACAAGCCAGCGGAAGAGCCGCCGCCGCAGGAGGAGCCGGCCGATCTGGAGTCGTTGTTTGCCGAGGCGAATCATTTGCCGGCGGACGATCCGCTCAGCCCGGCCGCGGTCAGCGATACGGCGGTTGGCGCTGCTACGGTTAGCAATAAGACGGTTAGCGATACAACGGCTGGCGCTGCGAATGCAGCGATCAGCGTCCAGCCCCCGGCGATCACGGAACAGCAGGCGGGCGTCTCAGCGCCGGGGCCGGCCGCCGTTCTGCAGCCAGCCGCAATGAGCCTGCCCATGTCTCAGGGATCGGTGCGGGTGGCGAATGAGCGAGTCGCGGTGCCGTCGTTTGCGGGCAAGTCTCTGCGCGAGGCGGTGGTGCAGGCAAGCGCCGCGGGGCTCAGTGTGCAGGTGGTGGGCTCGGGCGTGGCGCGCGATCAGGCTCCGGCGGCGGGAACGATGGTGCCGTCAGGCACCGCGATTGTGGTGCGGTTCGGCCAATAGCCTCTTCGGCCGGAGTGAATCTGCGCATCGGGTCTGGCTCGACGGTCAAAGCTTACAATCAGCTTGATATGCGTTTTGAAGAGCTTCTGCGCGGGAGCGAAGTGGTGCGGCGCATGGGTGCGAACGCGGAGGTTGCAGGCGTCGAATACGATTCGCGCCGCGCCGGACGGGGCTCGCTCTTTCTGGCCATGCAGGGCAGGACGACGGACGGCAATCGGTACATCGGCAGGGCGGTCGAGCAGGGTGCGGCAGCTGTGGTGACGGATTCGGCCGCGGCTTTCGTCGAGACGGCGCCGCGGTTTCCTGCCATCGGAGTCGCGGAGATTCCCGCCGGGGGCGGACGGCGCGCGCTGGCTGCGATCGCGGCGAACTTCTTTGGGCATCCGGAAGAGCAGGTGTCGCTCAGCGGCGTGACGGGCACAAACGGCAAGACGACGACGGCGTTTCTGCTGGATGCGATGCTGAACAGCGTGGGACGCAAGACGGTCCTCGTGGGGACGATTGAGAATCACGTTGCGGGCGCCGTGAGGGCGGCGGCGCACACGACGCCGGAGTCGCGCGATTTGCTGGCATTGCTGCGCGAGGGCGTCGATGCGGGCGCGAGCGAGGCGGTCATGGAGGTCTCGTCGCACGCCCTCGAGCAGGGACGCGTTTACGGAATGCCGTATGACGTGGCGATCTTCACCAATCTGACCCAGGATCACCTGGACTATCACGGCACGATGGAGAACTACTTCGCCGCGAAGGCTGCGCTTTTCAATGGAGAGATGGGCAAGCCTCCGCGGATCGCGGTGATCAATGGTGATGATGCCTGCGGGGCGAGGCTCGTGAGCATCGCTCGGGAAGCAGGAGCGGAAGTTTTCACTTACGGATTGAGCGGAGCGGCACTGGAAGCAGAGGATGCCCGTATGAGCGCGTCGGGCATGAGCTTCCGGCTCAAGACGCCGCAGGGCGCGGCGGAGATTCGCACACGGCTCACGGGCAGGGTGAATCTCTACAATTTTCTGGCTGCGTCGGGTGCGGCGCTGGCGCGAGGCCTCACCCCGGAGCAGATTGCTGCGGGAGCGGCGTCGCTGGCCTGGGTGCCGGGACGTTTCCAGACCGTCGATGCGGGGCAGCCATTCACGGTAGTGGTGGATTATGCGCACACCGACGACGCGCTGCGGAATCTGACGGCGCTGGCGCGGGAGTTTGTCGGACAGCGGGGCCGCGTGATTACGCTCTTCGGTTGCGGGGGCGATCGCGATCGCGCGAAACGGCCAAAGATGGGGCGCGCGGCGGGTGAGGGCAGCGATCTTGTTGTGCTGACTTCGGACAATCCGCGCAGCGAGGATCCGGAATCGATTATCGCGGATGCTTTGCCCGGGCTGCTGGCGACGGGAACAGAATACGTGGTGGAGGCAGACCGGGCGCGGGCGATCCGGGCGGCGGTGGAAGCGGCACGGCCGGGAGACATCGTGCTGCTCGCAGGGAAAGGGCACGAGAAGGAGCAGGTGCTGCGCGACGGGGCGATTCCGTTTGACGATGCGGCCGTAGCGGCGGCTGCCCTGCACCAGTTGGCGGGAGCGCGCGCATGAAGCTGACCCTGGCGCAGATTGCGCGGGCGCTGGCGGCCGAGCCGGTGGCGAACGGCGACGCTGTGACCGCGACGGGATATTCGATTGACTCGCGCACGCTGGCGCCCGGAGATTTGTTTTTCGCCATCGAGGGCGAGCGCTTCGACGGGCACGATTTTGTGGCGGCGGCGTTCGAGCGCGGAGCCTGCGCTGCGGTGGTGGCGCGGGCCTGCTTGCCGGGGCTGCCGGCGAGTACGAAGCAGCATCCGCTGCTGGCCGTGGAGGATACGCTGGCTGGGCTGCAGCGGCTGGCCGCATCGACGCGCAGGCAATGGGGCAAGCGGGTCATTGGGATCACCGGGTCGGCGGGAAAGACGACGACGAAGGAGGCCGTCGCAGCGGTTCTCGGCACGCGCTTCAGGGTGCTGAAGTCTCAGGGCAACCTGAACAATCACTTTGGGCTGCCGCTGCAATTGCTGAAGCTGGAGCCGGAGCACGATGCGGCGGTGATTGAGATGGGGATGTCAGCCGCGGGCGAGATTGCAGCGCTGTGCCGCATCGCGGCTCCGGACTGGGGGGTGGTGACCAACGTCGGACACGCTCATGCCGAGTTTTTCCCCGATGGAGTAGCGGGGATCGCGCGCGCGAAATACGAGCTGGTGGCCGCTTTGCCGCGGCATGGCGTGGCGTTTCTCAACTGCGACGATCACTACGTTTCGCAGTTTGGGCGCGGATTCGAAGGCAAGGTGGTTTACTACGGGCGCGGGCCGTGCGCCAATCCGCGCGCGGAGAATGTGGAGGCGCTCGCCGCGACTGGAGTACGGGCGCAGGTGCGCGCGGGCAAAGAGCAGTGCGAGCTGCAACTGCAGCTCCCTGGGGCGCACAACATCGCCAATGCGATGGCGGCCATTGCGGTGGGGATCGAGGCGGGGATTCCGCTCACGGAGTGCTGTGCGGCTGTGGGGCAGTTGCGGCCCGACGAAAAGCGCGGGCAGGTGCTGCACCTGCGCGGGGCGACCGTGGTCAACGACAGTTATAACTCGAACCCTGAGGCGCTGCACGCGATGATTGCGACGCTGGCAGCGACGCCGGCGCAGCGGCGGATTCTGATCGCGGGGGAGATGCTGGAACTGGGCCCGGAAGCCGCGGCGCTGCATGCGGCGTGCGGCAAGGAGGCGGTGCTCGCCGGCATCAATGTGGTGATCGGAGTGCGCGGGCACGCGAGGAGTCTGGTGGAAGCGGCCGATAGATGGGGCGCTCACGCGTTATTTGTGGAGACGCCGGAAGCGGCGGGAGTATGGCTCGCTGAGCATCTGCGGGCGGGGGACGCGGTGCTGCTGAAAGGATCGCGGGGCGTGCGGCTGGAGCGGGCGCTTGAGAAACTGAAACTTAGCTCAGGGCAGTGATGCGGGGAACGGCAGTAACGATCTTGCATCCAGAGGCGGAAAAGGCCATCGATCCGCACAACCCGGCAATATAAGATAGTGGCAACTCATCCGCCGCCGGAGGACGTTTGCTCTACTGGCTCCTGTATCAGAAGCTGTTCCCGTATTTCCGGCCGTTCCGCATTTTCCGGTATCTGACGTTTCGCACGGCGTTTGCGTCGCTGACGGCGCTGCTGATCACGATGATCATCGGGCCGTACGTGATTGAGAAGCTGCGCGAGTTCCAGATCGGGCAGTACATCCGCGAAGAAGGGCCGCAAGCGCACCAGAAGAAGGCGGGAACGCCGACGATGGGCGGCGTGCTCATTTGCATCGCCATTTTGCTGCCGACCCTGCTGTGGGCCGATCTGTCGAATCCGTTTGTGTGGCTGGTGATGTTTTCAGCGGCGGCGTTCGGGGCCATCGGGTTCGCCGACGATTACATCAAGGTGGTGCACCGGAGAAACCTGGGGCTGACGGCGCGAGCCAAGCTGATGTACCAGTTCCTGGCCGCGGCGGTTGTTGCCGTGGTGCTGGTGCTCATGGATTTGCAGGGGAGCTACTCGACGCGGCTGATGGTGCCGTTCGTGAAAATTTTCCGGCCGCGGCTGGCGATACCCGGGCTGACGCATATTCCGCACTTTGGCGTGCTGGCGTTCCTGCCGTTCATCATTTTCATCATGCTGCTGGTGGTGCTCACGAGCAACGCGGTGAACCTCACCGACGGGCTGGACGGGCTGGCGATCGGGTGCACGATCATCGCCGCCGGGGCGCTGACGGTGCTGACCTATGTGAGCGGGCACGTCACCTTTGCGGATTATCTCGAACTGCAGCGCATGCCGCTGGTGAGCGAGGTGACGGTCTTTTGCGGGGCGATGACGGGGGCCAGCATCGGGTTCCTGTGGTACAACGCGCATCCGGCGGAAATTTTCATGGGCGACGTTGGGTCGCTGGCGCTGGGCGGGGCGCTGGCCACGGTGGCGGTGGTGATCAAGCAGGAGCTGCTGCTGCCATTTATCGGCGGAGTCTTTTACCTGGAGGCGGTGTCGGTCATCCTGCAGGTGGGCAGCTATAAGCTGCGAGGGGGAAAGCGGATTTTCCGCATGGCGCCGCTGCACCATCATTTCGAGTTGATCGGGTGGTCGGAGTCGAAGGTCATTGCGCGCTTCTGGATCGCTGCCCTGGTGTTTGCACTCTTTGCACTCACGACACTGAAGCTGCGATAAAGAGGAGAGCCGGCGTGGGACAATGATTTGTCCTGTCGGCGAGAGTGCATGGAACTCAAAGGGAAAAAAGTGCTGGTCGTGGGTCTGGGCAAGTCCGGACTGGCGGCGGCCTTGTTTTTGCGGCGGCAGGGCGCGCAGGTGACGGTGTCGGACGTGCGCAGCGCCGAAGCGCTGGCGAAGGATATTCCCGCGCTCATTGAAGAGGGGATTGCCGTCGAGGCCGGCGGACACGGACTATTGACGTTCCGGCGCCAGGACCTGATCGTGGTGAGCCCGGGCGTGCCGGTTGACACGCCGGAATTGCTGCAGGTGCAGAAATTCGGACTGCCGATAATCGGCGAGGTGGAACTGGCGGCGCATTACCTGCGCGGCAAAGTGCTGGCGATTACCGGTTCGAACGGCAAGACGACCACGACCACGCTTTGCGGGGAAATCCTGGCGGCCGGGAAGCTGCCGGTGCAGGTGGGCGGCAACATCGGCGTGCCGGTGATCGCGCTGGTGGAGGATTCCCGCGAGGACGGATGGTCAGTCCTCGAGGTGTCGAGCTTCCAGCTGGAGACGACGTACGAGTTTCATCCGCAGATCGCGGTGATTTTGAATATCACGCCGGACCATCTGGATCGCCACGGCACGTTTGAAAATTATCAGGCTGCGAAGGAACGAATCTTCGCGCGTCAGACAGCGGAAGATGCGCTGGTGCTGAACGCCGATGATGATGCAGCGAAGAGCGCCCCGGCACGGGCCACGTCGCGCGTTTTCTGGTTCAGCCGGACGCGCGTGGTGCGGCAGGGCGCGTTTATTCATGAGGGCGTGATCGTGTTTCGTCCGTCGGAGCAGGCGGGGCCGGAGCCCGTGCTGCGGGTGGACGAGATTCCGCTCAAGGGCGCGCACAACGTGGAGAATGTCCTCGCTGCGGTCTGCTCGGCGCGGCTGGCGGGTGTGGCGGCCGGGACGATCCGCGAGGCGGTCGCGAACTTCAAGGCGGTCGAGCACCGGCTGGAGTTTGTGGCGACGATCAACAGCGTCGATTACTACAACGACTCAAAGGCCACGAACGTCGACGCCTCGATGAAGGCGATCGCGGCGTTTCCGGGCGGGATTCATCTGATCCTGGGCGGCAAAGACAAAAACTCGGATTACCGGCAGATGCGCACGCTGCTCACGGAACGGGTGAAGGCGGTGTACACCATCGGCGCAGCCGCGGAGAAAATCCACACGCACATTGAAGGAGCCGTGCCCATCGTGAGCGCGGGGACGCTGGAGCAAGCTGTGGCACGCGCAGGCGCGGCGGCGCAGCCAAGCGAGATCGTGCTGTTGGCCCCGGCGTGCTCGAGTTTCGATCAATTCGAGAACTACGAACATCGGGGACGCGTTTTTAAGGAAGCCGTGCTGGCAAAACGCGGTGTTAAGACTCTGGCAGCAGGCTGACGGGCTGATTCTATGGCGAAGCGAGTAGGCGTCGACAAATGGCTGTACTTTGCCACGATGGTGTTGGTCGTCATCGGGCTGGCGATGGTATTCAGCGCGTCGGCGATGATGGCGCGGGACGGCTTCGGCTCGCCGTACTTTTTCCTGGAGCGGCAGGCCGTGTGGGCGGCGGTTGGGCTCATCTGCATGACGCTGCTGATGCGGCTCAATTACAGCCAATACAACCGGCCCAGCGTGGTGTTTCCCATGGTGGGCGCGACCATCCTCCTGCTGCTCACGGCCTTCCTGATGCGCGACTCGCATAACACGCATCGCTGGATCCGGTTTGGAGCGCTTTCGTTTCAGCCGTCGGAGTTTGCCAAACCGGCGCTCGTCCTCTTTTTGGCGTGGTTCCTGCAGGACCGCATGCACGCCATTGAGAACGTGCGGCAGACGGTGATCCCGGCGGCGCTGCCGAGCCTGATCTTCATCGCTCTGATCCTGAAGGAGCCCGATCTGGGCACGGCGCTGGTGTGCGCGGGCGTGACGGCCCTGATGCTCTGGCTGGCGGGCGTGAATTTCAAGTACCTGGGCTACGCGGCTTTGGCGGCCGCGCCGGTGCTGTATTTCATGCTGTTTCGTGTGAAGTGGCGGCGCGATCGGCTGCTGGCGTTCGTGAACCCGGACGCCGATCCGCTGGGAAAGGGTTACCACATCCTGCAGTCCCTCATCGCCGTGGGCTCGGGCGGCGTGAAGGGCGTGGGGTACATGGACGGAGCAGCCAAGCTGTTCTACCTGCCGGAGCCGCATACCGACTATATCTTTGCGACGGTGGCGCAGGAATTGGGATTGGTGGGCGCCGTGCTCGTCGTGGGTCTTTTTGTCTTCATCGGCTGGCGCGGGATGCGGGCGGCGATTCTTTCGCGCGATCCTTTCGCCCGGTTTCTGGCATTCGGGATTACGGCGACGATTCTGATTCAGGCATTTTTTAACATCAGCGTAGTGCTGGCGCTGGTGCCCACCAAGGGCATCACCCTGCCGTTCATCTCCTATGGAGGAACGTCGCTGTTCATCATGCTGGTGTTGGTGGGGGTGCTGCTGAACATCACGCGGGAAGTAGAGTGAAACCAGCGCTCAGCGTTCAGCGTTCAGAACGCCACCGGCGAATTTAGGTCGGCGCATTCATCCGGTTCATGAAACATCACCAGGAGATTGTCGATCAGTTCACGCGGCAGGCGGAGGGCTTTGCTGCTTCGCCGACGGCGCGCAGCGAGGACATCCTGGAACGCATCGTGCGGATGGCACGGCCGCAGCCGGCCGACACGGCGCTGGATGTGGCCAGCGGTCCGGGATTGCTGGTATGCGCGCTGGCGAGGATGGTTCGGCACGCGACCGGCATCGATTTGACGCCGGCCATGCTGGTGCAGGCGCGGCGGTCGCAGGCGGCACAGGGAGTCGAAAACGTGACGTGGGTACAGGGGGATGTATCGGCGCTGCCCTGGCGCGACGGCTCCTTCGACATCGTGACCTGCCGCTTCGCGTTCCATCACTTTCCCGATCCGCTGCCGGTGCTGCGGGAGATGCGCCGCGTCTGCCGGGCGGGGGGACGCATCGTGGTGGCAGACAGCGCGCCTGCGCCCGAGAAGGCGGCGGCGTTCAATGCGATCGAGACGATGCGGGACCCGTCGCATACTCGCGCCCTGCCGCCGGAGGAGATGGTGGAATTGTTTCTCGCGGCTGGATTGCCGGAGCCGCGCGCGGAACGTACGCGTCTGAGCCTGGAACTGGACGAGTTTCTGAGCCGATCGTATCCGCGGGAGGGTGACGAAGCGCGCATTCGCGCGATGTTCGAGCGGGCGCTCACCGACGACGCCATGGACGTGCAACCGCACCGGGAAGGCGAGACGATTCGCTTTTCCGTTCCGGTCGCGATCGTCGCCGCAGAGGTTCCGGCGGGGCAGGGTTCGCATGCCGGGTGAAGCAGGGCTGCGGGTTCTGATTGCCGGCGGCGGCACAGGCGGCCACATCATTCCGGGGCTGGCGATCGCGGATGAACTGAAGTTGCGCCACGGAGCGGAGGTTCTGTTTGTGGGAACTGCGCGGGGGCTGGAGTCGCGGCTGGTGCCGCAGGCGGCCTATCGGCTGGAACTGATTACGGCGGGACAACTGAACAACGTGTCGCTGGCGACGCGCGCGCGGACGCTGATCGATCTGCCGCGGGGATTCGCGCAATGCATCGGGCTGCTGCGCAGCTTTCGACCGCAGGTGGTGATTGGGGTGGGAGGCTATGCGTCGGGGCCGATGATGGCGGCGGCGATTCTGTCCGGCGTTCCCACGCTGGCCTTTGAGCCAAATGCTGTGCCGGGGCTTGCCAACCGGCTGGTGGGGCGATGGGTGCGGGCGGCGGCGGTGAACTTTGCTCCGGCAGCGCGGTATTTTCGCGGGGCGCAGGTCACAGGGATTCCGGTTCGGGCGGAATTCTTTCGTGCGGCAGTGCGGCCGCCGGGTGGGCCCTTGAATCTGCTCATCTTCGGGGGCAGTCAGGGGGCGCGTGTGCTGAACACGACCCTGCCGAAGATTGCGGCAGCGCTGCTGGAAGCTGTTCCTGGCCTGACCATTCTGCACCAGGCAGGAGCGCGTCACGCGGAATCGACACAGGCGGCCTATGAGGCAAGTGGGGCTGATCCAGCGCGTTGGCAGGTGGCCGCGTTTCTCGATGACATGCCGCTGCGATTTGCCGGGGCCGATCTGGTGCTGGCGCGCAGCGGAGCTTCGACGGTTGCGGAACTGTCGGCAGCGGGGAAGCCGGCGGTGCTGATTCCTTTTCCCCAGGCGGCGGACGATCATCAGCGGAAGAATGCCGAGGTGATGGCGCAGGCGGGCGCGGCGCAGATGCTGATCGAGGCCGAGATGACGCCGGAGAAGCTGCGGGAGACGCTGGCAGGATTGCTGGTCCATCACAGTGCGCTGGAGGAGATGTCGGGCAACGCGCGATCGCTGGCGCATCCTGATGCGGCACAGCGCATCGCGGAGATGGCGGTTGGTCTGGCGTCGCCGAATCGTTAACGGCCGGCCCGGTAGGTTCGCGGGCAAAAACAAAGGCCTGCTCCGCAGAGCAGGCCCTTTCGATCATTCTGTGGCGAAATTACCGGTGTCCGCCACCGCCATGGAAGCCGCCACCGCCTCCACCATGGAAGCCACCGCCGCCTCCCCCGTGGAAGCCGCCACCTACGGCTCCGCCATGGAATCCACCAGCTGCGCCGCCATGGAAGCCACCCGAGTAGCCGCCGCGGTATCCGCCGGCATATCCGTGATAGCCGCCCCCTGCGCCGCTGCGGAAGCCGCCGGCGTAAGCGCCGCGAGTCCCGCCGCTATAGCCGCGGAAGCCGTTATAGCCGGGGTGGAAGCCGTAGCCCGCACGGGCGCCGTAGCCGCCCCGATAGCCGTAGCCGCCGCGATAACCGAATCCGGCGCGGCCCCAGCCGCCGTAGCCGCCGTGTCCCCATCCCCAGCCCCACGGATGGCCATACCAGCCGCCAAACCAGGGTCCGGCGCCGATAAAGAGACCACCCGAAAACCAGTCAGGCCCGTAGTAGCCGTAAGGAGCGCAATCGTACGGGTAGTAGGAGTAATAGCCCCACTCGCAAGCCGGGGGACCAGCCACCGCATAGGGAGCGGGGTAAGCCACTTCCGGTCCGATTCCGATTCCCACCGCGACCTGAGCCTGTGCCGGCTTCGCCATGGCGAAGGGCACCGCCAACAGTGCAACCATCATTGCGTAGCGCAGAAAGCGCATCATAAAACCTCCTGTCAGGCCGCCCTCAAGTGATTTCGGCCCAACGCTGCCTTCAGCTCCTCTGAGTCGGGCTGAATGGCCTTTCTGTTTCTACTAACGTTAGACGCGCCCAAATGTTGCGGTGATTCGCGTTCTGGCGACCCGTTTGCAGGCTCCGGACGGGCCGTTACCATGGTGAACCCATGCGGCGCGAACTTCAATATCTATAAGAAGGAGGAGGATAGGGGCCGGGAGGCGGCGGATAGTACCAGGCGTAGGGAGGATACGGGGAGGAGCAAAGGGCAATGATCAGGGCGATGAACCAGCCGATGCCCGTCCAGCCCAGCAACAGATTGAAGATGAATATTCCCGTCGTGTTGTGCGCGTGCTTGGCAACGGCAACGAGCGAGGGCAGGAAATAGAGTCCGACACCGATCAGGCCGGCCATCGAAACCTCCGAAGACGTTACAGCAGGGAATACGCAGGGAGCAGATTCCTGGTTCCCTGCTGCGACTGTGGTTATCGTAGCGCAGGCCGTGGCGAGAATAGCAGCAATCGGCCGAGGAAATGCGTGAGGTCAAAAAAGGGAAACGCACCCGGAAGCGGGGAGCTTGCGACGGGTGCGTGGGAAATGGCCTCAAACTTTCCTGGCTCTGCCTGCCATTGAGGCCACTTTCGCGGGCGCGACCGGGGAGGCGCGCCCTCTTCACGATGCGTTACCGTATGTACCGTCCACGGAAGTAGCGGTAGCCGGGGTGATACCCGTAACCGTACCCGCGGACCACGTAGGGGTGATCGTAACCGCGGAAAATCCAGCGGCCGGGATACCAAATGGTTCCCACGTAGTAGCCCGGCGTCCAGACATAGCCCACACCGGGGCAGGCTGGCGCCGCGACGACCACTGCGGGATGGATGGGCCCGCGGACGCCGACAAAGACTCTCGCCTGAGCCTGGGCAACTGCCGCGACTGCGCCCAGAAGACCTGTGCATGCAAGTGCGCGAAGGAACCGTTTCATGGGAGACCTCCTGGATTCCGATTCGAACTGCTCTCGAGCTTCGGAATCTCTTGTCGTCTCTGCACAAATGAACGCCAAGGCGCGCGAATTGTTGCGCTGAATTCTCCACAGCGCGTGTGCATGATCCGGCACGTGCCGGATGATGCGAGGGTCGAATGTTGCCGGAGCCAATTGGCGGTCGATTCGCCCGCGGTGGGACAATAGAGGTGTATGGAAAAACTGGGAATTTATCTTTCCTTTCCTTTTTGCCGTTCTAAATGCACCTTTTGTAATTTTGCTTCCGGAGTTTTTCCCGCTGAACAGCACGAGCCGTACATCGCGCGCGTCGAAGACGACCTGCGCGGCATCCGTTCGCGGGTGAAACAGTGGGGCGCCGTGCTGCCCAACGCGGTCGACAGTATTTATCTCGGGGGTGGGACGCCGACGCTGCTGGCGCCGGCACTGGTGCGCAGGCTTTTTACGGATTTGCGCCGCGAGTTCGCGGTCATGCCGACGGCGGAGATCAGCATGGAATGCGCGCCCGGAACGCTGCAGCCGGAGACGCTCGAAGCATTTCTGGAATGCGGCGTGAACCGCGTGAGCTTCGGGGTGCAGTCGTTTGTCGACAGCGAGGCTCGCGCGACGGGGCGGCTGCATACGCGGACGATCGCGCTTGAGGACATTCGCCGCGTGCAGGACGCGGGCATGCGCAGCGTCAACGTCGATCTGATCGCCGGCCTGCCCGGCCAGACGCTCGACTCCTGGTACGAGTCCCTCGGGGTTCTCGCGGCGAGCGGCGCGGATCACGCCAGCATTTACATGCTGGAAGTGGACGACGAATCGCGGCTTGGGCGAGAGTTGCTGGGGAGGGGCGCGCGCTACCACGCGCAGGCAGTGCCGGACGACGATACGGTCGCCGATCTGTACACTGAGGCGATTGCGTTTCTGGCCGGGCACGGTCTGGCGCAATACGAAATCTCGAACTTTGCGCGGCCGGGCAGCGAGTCGATCCACAATCTGAAATATTGGCGGCGCCAGCCCTACCTGGGTGTGGGGCTCGATGCTCACTCCATGCTGCGCGCCCGCACCGGCGCCGCGCTGCGCTTCGGCACCGCGGACGAGATGACGGCCTACCTGGCCGATGCCGGGCGCGACACGCCACGGCGACTCAACCGGGAGGAGGAACTGGAGGAAGCCTGGTTCCTGGGGCTGCGCCTCAACGAAGGCATAAGCCTCGCCGCGCTGCGAAAGCAATTCTCTGCCTCGGCGGTGAACGAATGCCTCGCGGCGGTTTCGGGGATGGAGCGGGAAGGGCTGCTCCGGTTCGTCGACGGAGATCGGGTCGCGCTCACGCCGCCCGGACGCCTGCTCTCGAACGAAGTCTTCGCGCGGTTTCTCGCCGAGCCGGCGGTTGCGTAACTCAGGTTACGGGTTAAAGGTTAAAGGTTACAGAGAAGAGATAAGAGGAGAGAGATGCGCGCGGAGACAGCGGCCCTGGGGGAAGGAATTGCAGCGACGGACCAGCACGTGGGAACGATGGACCTGCGCAGCGACACCGTAACCAAGCCCACGCCGGAGATGCGCGCGGCCATGGCCGCGGCCGAGGTGGGGGACGACGTCTACGGGGAAGATCCCACCGTGAATCGGCTGGAGGCGCGGGCGGCGGAAGTCTTCGGGCGGGAAGCGGCGCTCTTCGTGCCGACCGGCACCATGGGCAACCAGATTGCGATCCGGCTGCACACGCAGCACGGCCAGGAGGTGATCTGCGAGGCCCGCTCCCATGTGATGGACTGGGAGATGGCGATGGCGGCGGCGTTCTCCGGCTGCGTGCTGCGGACAGTCGCGGGCGAACGCGGCATTCTCACCTGGCGGGACATCGAGCCGTGGATTTTTGGCAAGAGCTACCACCGCGCGCGGACGGGACTGATCTGCCTCGAGAACTCCCATAATCTGGCCGGCGGCACGGTGACCCCTTTGCCGGTTCTGGAGGAGATTTGGGTCGGGGTCAGGGAACGCGGGCTGCCGCTGCATCTTGATGGAGCGCGCGTCTTCAATGCGTCGGTGGCGCTGGGTGTGGGCGTGCGAGAACTGACGCGCGGCTTTGACACGGTGATGTTCTGCCTGTCGAAGGGGCTGGGCGCTCCGGTGGGATCCATGCTGGTGGGCTCCTGGGAGCAGATGGACCGCGGCCGGATCATCCGCAAGGGTCTCGGCGGAGGGATGCGGCAGGCGGGCATTCTGGCTGCTGCCGGACTCATCGCGCTGGAAGAGGGGCCGCAGCGCCTGCATGAGGATCATGCAAACGCGCGGATGCTCGCCGAGCGTTTGGCGCAGGTGCCGCAGATTGAGCTGGATCCAAGAGCCGTCCAGACAAATATCGTCATTTTCCAGCTACGAGGGAACGGCGATGCCGCTGCTTTTGTCGAGCAATTGAAGAAGCGGGGCGTACTGGCGGGGGCGGTTGGCCGCAGCGGCGTCCGGTTCGTGACGCATCGGGACGTGAGCCGGGCCGCCTGCGAAGAAGCGGCGCGCTTGGTGGCTGAGATTCCGCGAGCGGCAGGAGCCTGAGACCTCAGGCTGCGGATTCGGGACGCGCGGCTTCCATTTCGTCGATCGTGGAATGAGGCGTGACGGGGCGCGGTGGCGCGGCGGATTTATGCTCCGGGGGATGGACGGTGAGATCCATCGTATCGGAGCCAATGTTGATGCTCGGATTGGCACGGATGCGCTCGAAGACCTTCGAGTAGAGCCAGGAACTGGCAGCGCGGCGCTTGCGGGGGTCGACCAGGTAGCGCATGGTGAGTTCCACATAATTGGAAGTCACGCGTGTGTAGACCGTCGGTTTCAGATTGAGATCGGGGAGGAGAAAGCTGGAGCGCAGCGTCTCGATTTCACCGGCCGCGGTCGCGAGGAAGTCGCGGGTGTACTCGTCACCGGTGGCCACCAGGAGTTCAGTCGCGGCGGCAACGTCGCTGGCGTAGGTGACGGGGAGCATCAGTTCATCCCATATCCAGGAGAAATTCTGTGTGTAGTTGAAGACGGAGTGCTGGTAGACGCTGGCGTTGGGAAACTGGACGATGCGTCCGGTGGTCTGGTCGCCGTGGATCCAGTTGCCGATTTCGAGCATGCGCGTGTAAAAGATGCCGATCGCGATGACGTCGCCGGCCATGGTCTCGAACTCAATGCGATCGCCCACGCGGTACAGATGGCCCCACCAGATGGACAGGCGGCCCGCAATGCTGAGGAGCGGTTCTTTGAGGGCGAGAGCCAGGCCTGCGCCGAGCAGGCCGAAGAACGTGCCCTTGTTGTGGAATAGCCTCGCCCAGACCAGCATGATGGCGAGGGCGACCGCGAGGACGGTGAGCAGCCCGAGGTTGGTGCGGCGGATGTATTTGTCCTGCTGCGATCCGGGCCGGCGCCGGATGATAGCCGCGCCGATACGATCCACGCAGAAACCGAGAACGAAGGCGATTCCGGTTCCGAGGGTGGCGACGGGATAGCGCATCCTGCTGGTGAGATGCGGCTGGACGGAGCTACGCCCTTAAGAATCAACGGATGATGACCGAGAAGCAAGGGCGGAAGTCTATAATAGGAACATGCCCAAATACTCCATAGTTGTCCCCTTTCATAACGAAGAAGAGAACGTCACCGTCCTCTACGACCGTTTGAAGGGAGTGATGGAGTTGGTGGGCGACCCGTTCGAGCTGGTCTTCGTCGATGACGGCTCGAACGACCGCACCTGCCGTCTGCTCGAGGAGATTGCGGCTGTCGACAGCCGCGTGCTGGTGGTGAAGCTGCGGCGGAATTTCGGTCAGACTTCGGCCCTGGCAGCCGGGTTCGATCACGCCCAGGGCGAGTTCATCCTGGCGATGGACGGCGACCTGCAGCACGACCCGGGCGAGATTCCGGCGTTCCTGGAGAAGCTGGAAGAGGGCTACGACGTCGTCAGCGGCTGGCGCAGGGAGCGCATTGACAATTTCGTCATGCGCCGCATCCCGTCGCGGTGCGCCAACTGGCTGATGGCGAAACTGTCGGGCGTGGAGATCCACGACTTCGGCACGACTTTCAAGGCTTACCGGCGGGAAGTGATCCACAACATTCCGCTCTATGGCGAGATGCACCGGTTCATTCCGGCGCTGGCGGCATGGTACGGAGCGAGCATCTGCGAGATTCCGATCAGCAACGTGAATCGGGAGAGAGGAAAATCGCATTATGGCATCGGGCGCACGTTCCGTGTCTTCTTTGACCTGCTGACCATCCGGTTTCTGCTGAAGTACATGACCCGGCCACTGCACTTTTTCGGGGTCATCGGCGCTCTGGGTATTTTCGGGGGTGGGCTAATCTCGACGCTCCTGCTGGCGCTGAAGATCTTTACGACGCAGAACGTGCTCGATCAGCACGGCCCTCTGTTCATCATCGCCGCGGTCCTGATTCTGGGCGGAACGCAGCTGCTGGCTATCGGGCTGCTGGGTGAGTTGCAGGTGCGCCATTATCACGCCGGAACCCAGCGGGCGCCGTACACGATCGACCGCCTGGTGCGGCTGCGCGCTCCGGAAGAGCCCAGCATGCTCTCGGAGAATTAATCGGTGGCTGCGAGCGGCGCCGCTCCGGCAACCAATTCAATCCGCATCCCATCGACTCCCTTTGAATATCCGGCGCCGACTCTCTGGCGTCTTCGCCGTTGTGTGTGGTGAGGATGCCCGAACCAACAGGGAAGTGAGATTCCGCAACTCGGCCTCCGTGCGGCCCCGATGATTGCCGGAGCAGCGAACGACCTTATGCAGAAGCCCGCAGATGGCAGGAAGCGCGTGGTCATAGAGAGCGTCGAGCCGGAGATCGACGCGGGCCGTTTTCCCATTAAGCGCGTGGTCGGGGACAGCGTTGCGGTCGAGGCCGACGTGTTTGCCGACGGACACGACCATGTCGCGGCACGCCTGCTCTTCCGCTATCACCAGATCCCCTCCTGGACCGCCGTGCCCATGCAGGCGCTGGGGAACGACCGCTGGCGCGCCTCATTTCCTGTCGTGCGGCTGGGAGAATACCTCTACACGGTTGCGGGATGGATCGACCATTTCGACACCTGGCGCAGCGACCTGGAGAAGCGCATTGCCGCTGGTCAGGATATCCGGGTCGATCTGCTGAATGGTGCGAGCCTCATCGATGAGGCAGCCGAACGCGCAGGCCGGGATGATGCCGACGCGCTGCGGCGCTGGGCCGCGCAACTGCGCAACGCAAAGGACGACGCGGCCGCGCGGGATGTCGCCCTGGAGCCGGGTTTGGCTGCGCTGATGGCGCAATATCTCGATCCGGCGGTGGAGACGCTTTACGACCGCCAGTTGCGCGTGACAGTGGATCGCGAGAAGGCGCTCTACTCCGCCTGGTACGAGATGTTTCCGCGCTCGTGCTCGACCGAGCCCGGCCGCCACGGGACGTTTCTCGACTGCGAGGCGCGGCTGGATTACGTGGCGGGAATGGGCTTCGATGTGCTCTACCTTCCGCCCATTCACCCCGTTGGCCGCAGCTTCCGCAAGGGAAAGAATAATTCGGTCACGGCGGACGCCGGCGATGTGGGCAGCCCGTGGGCGATTGGCGCGAAAGAGGGCGGGCATACGGCGATTCATCCCGATCTCGGCACGCTGGAGGACTTTCGGCATCTGCTGCGGTCGGCGGCAAAAAAGGGTCTGGAACTGGCGATGGACATTGCTTTCCAGTGCTCGCCCGATCACCCCTGGGTTCGCGAGCATCCGGAATGGTTCAGGCACCGCGCCGACGGCAGCATCCAGTACGCGGAAAATCCGCCCAAGAAGTACCAGGACATCTATCCGCTCGACTTCGAAACCAGCGACTGGGAAGCGCTGTGGGAAGCGCTGCGCGATGTGTTCCTCTATTGGATCGAGCAGGGGGTGCGGATCTTTCGGGTCGACAATCCGCACACGAAGGCGTTTCCGTTCTGGCAGTGGGCGATTGCCGAGATCAAACGCGATTTTCCTGACGCGATTTTCCTGGCTGAGGCGTTCACGCGTCCGAGGGTGATGGAGCGCCTGGCCAAACTGGGGTTCACGCAGTCCTACACCTACTTTTCCTGGCGCAATACCAAGCAGGAACTGACGGATTACCTGACCGAGCTGGCTCACGGGCGCGCGGCCGAGTATTTGCGCCCCAGTTTGTGGCCGAATACGCCGGACATTCTGCCGGAATCTCTGCAGATTGGCGGGCGGCCTGCGTTTTTGAGCCGCGTGGCGCTGGCGGCGACGCTGGGGCCGAACTACGGCATCTACGGGCCGGCGTTCGAACTGGGAGAGAACGCGCCCTCCCGGCCGGGCAGCGAGGAGTATCTGAACTCGGAAAAATACGAGATTCGCAGCTGGAATCTCGAGGCGCCGCACAGTATTGCCGGCGCCATTGCGGCGATCAATCGGGCACGCCGCGAGAATCCTGCATTGCATGCGAACCACGAACTGATGTTTCATCCGACGGATAACTCTTATCTCATCGCGTACAGCAAAAGCAGCTTCGACGGCAGCAACGTCATGCTGACGGTGGTCAATCTCGATCCCTTCCATACGCAGATGGGCTGGGTCGATCTCGATCTCGATGCTCTGCATGTGAGGACGGGCGAAACGTTTCAGGTGCACGATCAGCTCACCGGCGCGCGCTACCTGTGGCAGGGCTCGCATAATTATGTGGAGTTGTCCCCGCAGGCCATCCCCGCGCATATCTTTCGCGTGCTGCGCCGTGTGCGCTCGGAAAAAGATTTCGATTACTACCAGTGAAGGACGCCATGCCGGAAACGCAGACGATCGTTCGCAAGCCGGGCAGCGCCGCGGATCCGCTCTGGTACAAGGACGCGATCATTTATGAGGTCCACGTCAAGGCCTTCTGCGACAGCAATAACGATGGCACCGGGGACTTCCCCGGCCTGACGCAGAGGCTGGATTACCTGCAGGACCTGGGCGTTACCTGCCTGTGGCTGCTGCCGTTCTTTCCTTCGCCGCTGCGTGACGACGGGTACGACATTTCCGATTACATGAGCGTGCACCCCAGCTACGGCACGCTCGACGATTTCAAGCTCTTTCTCGAGGCTGCGCACGCTCGCGGCCTGCAGGTGATGATCGAGCTGGTCATCAACCACACATCGGATCAGCATCCGTGGTTCCAGCGGGCCCGGAATGCGCCGGCGGGCTCGTCGGAGCGCAATTACTACGTCTGGAGCGACACCGATCAGAAATACAAAGACGCCCGCATCATCTTCACGGATACCGAAAAATCGAACTGGACGTGGGACCCGGTGGCGCAGGCGTACTACTGGCATCGCTTCTTCTCCCACCAGCCGGATTTGAATTACGACCATCCCGCGGTGCTGGAAGAGGTGCTGGAGGTCATGCGCTACTGGCTGGATATGGGCGTGGATGCGCTGCGCATCGATGCGATCCCGTACCTGGTCGAGCGCGACGGCACGAACTGCGAGAATCTGCCGGAGACCCACGAGATCATCAAAAAAATTCGCGCAGCCATTGATGAGCAGTACGCGGGTCGCATGGTATTGGCAGAAGCCAATCAATGGCCAACGGATGTGCGGCCCTACTTCGGTGACGGCGACGAATGCCACATGGCGTTTCATTTTCCGCTCATGCCGCGCATTTACATGGCGCTGCGCCAGGAAGACCGCCTGCCCATCACGGACATCATGGCGCAGACGCCGGATATTCCCGAAAGCTGCCAGTGGGGACTATTCCTGCGCAATCACGACGAGCTGACGCTGGAGATGGTTTCCGACGACGAGCGCGACTACATGTATCTGGCCTACAGCGCCGACCCGCGCATGCGCATCAACATCGGCATTCGGCGCCGGCTCGCCCCGCTGCTCGACAATAATCGCCGGCGCATCGAGCTGCTCAACAGCATTCTGTTTTCGTTTCCCGGAACGCCCATCCTTTATTACGGCGATGAGATCGGCATGGGCGACAACATCTATTTGGGCGATCGCAACGGGGTGCGCACGCCGATGCAGTGGACGCCGGACCGCAACGCGGGGTTCTCGCGCGCCAACCCTGCCCGCCTCTACAGTCCGATCATCATGGACCCGGTCTGGGGCTATGAAGCCATCAACGTCGAGGCGCAGCAGAACGATCCTTCTTCCCTGCTGAACTGGATGCGCAACCTGATCGCGCTGCGCAAGCTGTTTCAGGTTTTTGGACGAGGCTCGCTGCGGTTTCTCGACTCATCGAACCGCAAGGTGCTCGCTTACATTCGCCAGTACGACGGCGAACTGGTGCTCTGTGTGGCGAATCTGTCGCGATTCGCCCAACCGATGCAGCTCGATTTGGCCGGGATGGAAGGCATGATTCCGGTGGAGATGCTGGGCTATGTTGAGTTTCCGGTCATCACGAAGCAGCCCTATTCGCTCACCCTGGGACCCTACGGATTTCTCTGGCTGGAGCTGCAGGCCGCCGTGACGGCCACCGACGAGCCGGCGGAAATGGGGACGGAACAGGCTTTTTATGTGGAGCACGAATGCGACTGGCAGAACATTCTTACCGGTGAAGGGGTGCGCAAGCTGGAAACCCTCGTGCCCGGGTATCTGCAGCGGCAGCGCTGGTTCGGCGGCAAGTCGCGGACAATTGTGCGCGCACAGGTTGTGGATTCGGTCTGGTTCGACGAAGATCGCGCTGCTCTGGTGTGGGTGAATGTTGATTATGCCGAGGGGCAGCGAGACACCTGGCTGCTGTGCCTGGCCATGAGCTTTGGCGAGGCCGCCAGTCACCTGCGCGAAACCGCTTCGCAGCAGGTGCTGGCCACTGCGGGATCGGCGATGCAAGCCGGCGTTTTGCACGATGGCATGTTGCGTCCCAGCGTGCCCGCGGCGCTGCTGGAAATTCTTGCCGGGGGCGACGAACTGCGCACGCGCGACGGCCTTCTTCGAGGTGTACCGGGCGCTCTGCTGCCCAGCCTCCGCGGTTCCGGTCCGCTGGCGGCGCGCGTGAGCGGGGCCGAGCAGAGCAACACCTCCGCGATTTTTGGCGACCGGCTTATCATGAAGATCTTTCGCCGCCAGCAGAACGGGACGAACCCGGACGTGGAGGTGGGAAGATTCCTGACGGAAGAGGCGAAGTTCCAGCACATTCCCGCTTATGGTGGTGCGATCGAGTACCGGCGGGGCGATGCAGAACCGGCAACCTTCGCGCTGCTGCAGGGGCTGGTGCAGAACGAGGGGGATGGCTGGCAGTGGACGCTTGAGGAACTCGATCGCTACTACGAAAGCGCGGCATCGGTGCGATCTGCGCCCGCGCCTGCGGCGGCCATCGGGACCACTCCCACGGAAGCTCACCAGCACGCGGGCATCTACCTGGAGGCAGCCCGCACGCTGGGGCGCCGCACGGGCGAGATGCATCGAGCGCTTGCCTCAGGGAAGAGCGAAGCGTTTCTGCCGGTCACGCCGACAGCCGGCGATCTGGAAGCGATGCGTCATCAGCTGGCTGCGCATGCGACAAGCGCCTTTGACGTGCTCAAGAGCAACCTTTCGCGCCTGCCGGACGACACGGTGGAGGCGGCCGCGCTCGCGCTGAGCCGGCGCGGCGCGCTGCTGGCAAAGTTTCGCAGGCTCGCGGAACTGCAGAGCGCCGGGCAGTGGACACGCATTCATGGCGACTACCACCTTGGGCAGGTGCTCCGCTCAAGGGGCGATTTTGTCATCCTCGATTTTGAAGGAGAGCCGGCGCGTCCACTCGCCGAACGTCGCGCGAAGCATTCGCCCCTGAAGGACGTCGCGGGGATGCTCCGCTCCTTCAGCTATGCAGCCTACGTTGCGCTCACCAAATACACCAGCCGCCGGCCCGAAGATTACGCACAACTGGAAGCGTGGGCGCGGCTGTGGGAGACGGCGGTTTCCGGAGAATTTCTGCGCGCCTACGGCGAAGCTGTGACCGGGACGGCGATCGTCCCGCCCGCCGGCCAGGATTTCGACACGCTGCTCGATGTCTATATGCTCGATAAGGCGCTCTATGAGCTGGTCTACGAACTGAACAACCGCCCCGCGTGGATTCGCATACCGCTGCATGGCATTTTGTCGCTGCCACTTTGACAAGAGATCTGACTCATGGCCGAGATTGAACTGAGCGAGGAAACGAAAGAGCAGGCGAAGCAGATCGGCTCAGCCGATATCGTGGTGGGCATCGCCGGATCGGTTGCGCCGGAAGAATTGCGCGCACGCGCCGAGCAGGCCGTCGCGGGTCTCAGCCCGAACGCCTCGACCCTGCGGGTGGTATTCGCCTGGCCGGGAACGCAGGGCGAGCCGGCAGGGACCAGCGGCAACGGCAACGGTCACTCCGCAGTGACTCTGCTTCCATTCGCCGCGCCTTCGGCCCAGGGTGAATTCTGGTCGGCTGTGTCGGCCTCTCAGCGCGCTGTGCTTACGGTGGCTGGGTCGCTGAACGCCCGCGTCTGCATCGTGCTCGGCGCCGATCTTGCGGGGTTGGAGGCCCAGGCCATCCAGCTCTTCGCCTACGCCGTATCTGAGCGGAAATGCGCCCTGGCGATGCCGGTCTATCCCGCACGAAAATACGATGGCCTGCTCAACACGGGCATCTTGTCTCCGCTCAGCCGCGCTCTGTACGGCAAACGAGTGCGCTATCCCGTCACTTTCGATTTTGCCGCCTCCGACGCGATGAGCGCGCGGCTGGCCCGCAGCGAGCGGAGCAGCGAGATCACCGGCGACAAGCTCCTGTGGCCGGTCACCCTGGCTGCCACACAGTCTCCCCAGTCTCTGATTGGGCAAGTTCACGTCAATGTCCATCACGAGGTCGCCACAGCCGGTCTGGAACTGAGCGCGGTGCTGGGGCAACTGGTTGGGTCGCTGTTTGAGGAGATGGAGAACAGCGCGGCGCAGTGGCAACGAGTGCGCGGGTCGCAACCTGCCCCGGTGTGGGGCAACGCGCCGCCCGATGATCCGAATGGGGAGCCCATCGACGCCCGGCCGATGCTGGATTCCTTTTTGCTGGGATCGAAGAATCTGGACGAAGTCTGGCGGCTGGTGCTGCCGCCCAACACCATGCTTGAACTGCGCCGGCTCACGCGTGTCGCCGCGGAGCCGTTCCGCATGCCGGATGAACTGTGGGCCTCGATCGTCTACGACTTTGCGCTGGCCTGGCGGCTGCGCACCATCAGCCGCGTCCATTTGCTCGGCGCGCTGACGCCGCTGTACCTGGGATGGGCGGCTTCGTGGGTGCGGGAGGTCGCTGACCTGACGCGCTCCGGAGCCGAACAGCGTTTCGAGCAGTTGGCCCGCGCGTGGGAGGAGAAGAAGCCGTATCTGCTCTCCCGGTGGAGATGGCCGGATCGCTTCAATCCGTAACGGAAGGAGAAAGAGTATGTGGGATCAGGTTGAACAATCGCTTCACTCATCGATGGGCCGCGTGGTGAATCAAATCGCCATACTGCTCCCCGGGATTCTCGCGTTCATCGTCGCCTTCCTGTTCTTCGTCCTTGTCGGATGGTTTCTCGCCGCGCTTGCGCGCTGGATTCTGGCTGCATTCAAGTTCGATCAGCGGATGAGCGGCGGCGCAATAGCGGACTGGAGCCCCCGGGTGACGCCTACTACTCTCGTCGCCCGCATTGTCTTTTGGTTTTGGGTTGTTGCCGGAGTCGTGGTTGGCGTTTCCGCATTCGAAGCCGGCACCTCGGAGCACATCGTATCGGGATGGATTCTCGCTTACCTTCCGCGCGTGATCGGCGCGGCGATTCTTCTGCTGGCGGGCAACGTGCTGGCGCGCTTCGTTTCGCGCAGCGTGCTGATCACCGGCGTGAACCTCAATCTCAGCTTTGCGCGCATGCTCAGCATGGGGGTGCGCTGGATGATTCTGGTGCTGACCGGAGCCATGGTGCTCGATCATCTGGCGCTGGGGGGAGCCATCGTCGAACTGGGATTTGGGATCCTGTTTGGGGGGATCGTACTGGGGTTGGCGCTCGCCATTGGGCTGGGCTCGCGCGATCTGGTCAGCCGATCGCTGGAACGCGAAGCTGCCAAGCCGGTTGAGGTGCCGCAGCCCGAGCGCATTCACCACTTCTGAGGCAGATGTTCAGTTCCTCAGGCTGATTTGTTCATTTCGAACATCGCGTGGCCGAATTTCTCGTGCGGAAACTCGTGGTGAACGTTCCAGCCATGGCTGAGATAAAAGTCGACCGCTCGGGTGTTGGATTCGACCACGCGAAGGCGAAAGACTCGATATCCGCGACTGGCGATTTCGCGTTCAGCGCGCGCCAGAAGCAGGCTGCCAATCCCCTGGCGGCGATGATCGCGCGCGATCCACAGATCGCTCACCCAGTCCTCCTGGGTCATCGTTACGCCGGCAATATGTCCTTCTGCAACGGCTACCCAGGCGGACTGCCAGCTGGGTTCTCCCAGCGGCACCGGAAGGGGTACCAGGTACGCGAATGTTTCGTCGGCGATAGCCTGCACAAATGCATGGATCGTGGGCTGTTCGTCCGCAAGCGCGAGGCGGATCAGCACCTCTGCAGACGGGCTGCGAGGCAACACGGCGCGCTCACTCCCGCAGCGTCAGCGTGATGCTTCGGGTATCGCCGCCGGTCGCGCGCATTTCGATTTCTCCCTGGCTGCGCTTCACCACGCTGGGAAATTTCTCGCCCCATTCCACCAGCACGATGCTGTCGGGTGTGGAAAGCTCCTCGAGGCCCAGCGAGTTCAACTGGCGCTCGTTCTCGATTCGATAAAGATCGAGGTGGTAGAGCATCACCGGTTCGCTGCGTCCGTCCGCAGTGCGGGTTCCCTCGTATTCGTGGATGAGCGTGAACGTGGGGCTCGTGACCTCGTCGGGTTCAGCCGCGTCGAACGCTTCGGCAATCCCTTTCACCAGGGTGGTTTTGCCGGCGCCCAGATCGCCGCGCAGGATAAGAAATTTTGGTGGGACGAGAAACTCCGCGACGCGGTGTCCCGCGGCAATGGTTTCTTTGGCGCTGTGGCTTTCGAACTGGTGCATCTTCAACTCTGCCGTCTGCATCATCGCAACCTCGCCGCGGAGATGGGAATCCCCTGCAACCAAACATATCCCGCTTCGTCCCGCGAGCGAAAGCGAAAAGCGTGGAAAAGATGACCAATCGTGTCGGTGGCGAGAAGGGTGTGCTCGTCCTGCTCGCGGAGCGCGAAGTCGGCCGCCAGCCCGTGCAGGTAAACGGCAGCCTCCACAGCTTCGGCCGGCTGGTGCGGAAACTGCGCCAGCAGCGCGGCTACGATGCCGGTGAGGATGTCGCCGCTGCCTCCTTTCGCCATGCCGGGATTCCCTGTCGTGTTGATGGCCATGCGGCCATCGGGATGGGCGATCAACGTGCGCCAACCTTTTAACACAACTGTTACATGATGTTGGGCGGCGAACTCCCGCGCGAGGTTCTCCCGGTTCGCCTGCACCTCCTTCGTGCTGATGCCGGCCAGCCGCGCCATCTCCCCTGGATGCGGTGTCAGAATCACAGTGCGCCGGCGGCCGTCGATCTTGTCCGGATGTTTCGCCAGAATGTTGAGCGCGTCGGCATCGAGGACCAGGGGCAGCGTGGTTTTTTCGATCAGACCGAGGACGAATTCTTCGGGCTCGGTGCCCATCCCTGGGCCCATAGCGATCACCGTGGCGCGTGCCGTGAGGCGCTGCAAGTGTTCCGGCTCGAGATTGGCCGCGGCAGCTTCGCCGTGTGCGCCCTCGTCGAGCGGAGTGGTCATCAGCTCTGGAGTGATGGCTGCAACTAACGGCAGGATGGATTCCGGAACCGCCGCAGTCACCAGACCGGCTCCCGCGCGCAGCGCAGCAAGCGAGGCCATCGCAGGCGCGCCCGATTTGCCGCGCGATCCGGCGACGACGAGCACATGACCGTAAAGGCCCTTATTGGAATCAGGGGTGCGCGGCTGTTCGGCGATGGTTTTGGAGGCGCCAGCCCACGTAAGCCGCGTCGCGGATTCGATTGCCTCTTCCGGCGAGCCGATGGGGGCCACCACGATGGGTCCGGTCGTGTTGCCGGTGAGATTGCCACTGACGTGCGCGAGCTTGGGCGCGGTAAACGTGACAACCGCGTCGGCGCGGAATGCGCCTTCCACGGAATAGGCCCGCGAGTCGGCGTCCCAGCCCGATGGCAGATCGACGGCGACAACTGGCGCCGTGAGAGCGTTGACCTGGTCGCGCAGGGACGCGGCGAGGCCGCGCAGCGGCGGCTTGAACCCGGTGCCGACAACAGCGTCGATGAGGAGCGCCGCCGAACGCAACTTGTCCTGAACAGCATCCGATGCGAGCGTAGCCTCATCGGGAACGAAGGTGGGTGCGATGTCGAGATTGTTGAAGGCGGCGATCATTTCCTCGAAGGCCGCTTTCGCGTCGCCGTTCAGGTCTTCCTGATGACCCAGCAGCAGCACGTGCACCGCGCAGCCCGCGCGGGCCAGATGCTGGGCCGCCACGAATCCGTCGCCGCCGTTGTTGCCCTTGCCGCAAAGAACGCAAAGGTGCCGGTGGCCGGGATATTCGCGCAAAACAAATTTCGCGACAGCCCGGCCCGCATTGTGCATCAGCTCGAGCGAAGGGACACCAAAGCGATCCGCGGTCACACGATCGGCGGTGCGCATCTCGGCAGCGGTGAGAATCTTCATGGCAACAGTCGATGGTAGACGATGCTCGATAGCGCGCGGTGATTTAGCCCATATACATGCCGCCGTTCACATCGAGCACATGGCCGGTGATGTAGGCGGCATCCTCGGAGGCGAGAAACCGAACGGCGGCGGCAATCTCAGCGTCCGTGCCGGGGCGGCCCAGAGGAATCTGCGTCAGCATCGATTCACGCTGCTTGTCGTCGAGCACGGCGGTCATCGCGGTCTCGATGTATCCGGGAGCGATGGCATTGACCGTGATATTGCGCGACGCCAGCTCACGCGCCAGCGATTTGGTTAGTCCGATGAGCCCGGCTTTGCTGGCTGCATAGTTCGCCTGGCCGGCCTGGCCGGTTTCCCCAACGACGCTGGAGATGTTGATGATCCTGCCCCAGCGCGCCCTGAGCATGGGGCTCAACAGCGCCTGGGTCATGAGAAACGTCCCGGTGAGGTTCGTGTGGATCACGTCATCCCAGTCGGCGCGCTTCATGCGCAGGCTCAGCGTGTCGCGCGTAATGCCGGCGTTGTTCACGAGGATCTCGACGCTGCCGAAGTGGGCGAGCGCCGCTTTCGCGCAGGCTTTGATGGAGTCTTCGCTGGAGATGTCGAGGGTAAACACTGCGGCTGTTCCGCCGGCGGTGGCGATCTCCGCGGCGACTTCATTCAGTTTTGCTTCGTTGCGCGCGGCCAGCGTAACACGCGCGCCCGCCGCCGCCAGAGCCAGCGCGCAGGCGCGGCCGATCCCCTGCGACGCTCCTGTGACGAGCGCAGTCCTTCCTTCCATTCCTGCCATGAAAACAGCCTATCGCACTCGAGTTCCGGAGCTACGCTCCCGGAGCGGGGACCGGCTCCGCGGCGCGGCGGGCGGCACGCGAGGGCAGCCCCTCGATCGCCCAGACGTAGACCACCAGCTCGCGGCTGTACTGCAGGAGGGGCTTCGTGTCGGGCAGACGGATGCCATGGGCCTGGGGCAGATCATTCATCTCAAATTCCGCTTCGGCCAACTCCAGCGGCCACGGCAGGTGATGAATGTTCACACGCTCGATGCCGCCCCGCTTGCCCCGCGTGAAGAGCGCGTAGCGCTCCGTGAGAAAGCTCTCGATACCGCCCTTTGTGCAGGGCTGGCCGAGGCTGCGATAGCGGGCGCGGAAGTTGGCACGCGGGCGGCTCAGCAGTCGCTCGCTCGAATACGCAATTTCCCGGCCCTGGCCGAAATCGACGCTCATGTGGGCCCAGTAATACGGCAGGTGGAAGAACATCCGTGCTGCCGAGACGGCAAACGGATTCGCCGCGTCGAGCGAGAAGAAGTAGACACCCGGCTGATTGGTATGGCGGTCGCGCACATAGGTCCGCAGGTTCAGCTCGGCAAACTTGCGCGCTCCGGGAATGGCCGGGAGGCCTCGCATCCGGATCTGGTCCATCCAGAACGGCACCACGCCGACCCACGCCGAACCATCGAAGGTGTCAACGGCCAGCTCGTCCGGCAGCAGGTGCGCCAGGTCGCTGGCCAGAACCGGCCAGTGGGCGAACAGCAAGTCGTTCCAGCGTTGCGTCATCACCCACGGGGATTTGGGAAGCGGCCAGGGACGGTGCTCCGTCGTGGAAAGAATCTTATTCATCCTTCAGAAACGGACCCCCGCGTGGGACAAATCGTGGAAAACACTCCCCATAGTACTCGCGTTTGGTTTTCCGGCCTATGACACCGCGGGTCCGATCGCCTGGAAGAGTCTGCGGGAAATCCTCGCCCTTTAGGTTTACGATGCCGTCATGTCCTCGCTGACCGAGACGCCCTCCACGCGCCAGGAAACGCCAGCCCAGCCTGAGGCCCCCAACAACCGTACTGAGGTCTTCGCGGTCCACGGGGCCGACCCGGAAGTGCTGGCTTACGCGATGGCCAAATACTCCCGTTCCGCGCTCTCGATGAAGGAGTCGCTGCGGGAAATCAGCAGCCAGAGGGCGGAGCAGTTTCTGAACACGTTTTATTTTCAGTATGGACACCGCTCCATCGCGGACCTGGCGCACATTGCCTTCGCCATCGAGCGCCTGTCGCTGCTGGCGGCGATTACGCTGGTCGATGAGCAGCGCTGGGACGGCCAGGAGCGCTCCACGCGCTACCAGAACTTCAGGAAAAGTGGATGGTACCTGCCCGATTTCGGCAGCGACACTGCATCCTCGCAGCTGTACGTCGCCACGATCGAGAAGCTGTTTGCGGAATACCACACGGTTTTCGAGGCTGTGCTCGCTTCCCTCAGGGAGCAGGTTCGCAAACCCGACGAGATGAAGCAGGAGGCTTACGACCGCACGCTGAAGGCCCGCGCCTTCGACGTGGCGCGGTATCTGCTGCCGCTGGCGACGAACACTTCACTCGGCCAGATCGTCAATGCACGGACGCTGGAAACGCAGATTTCGCGGCTGCTCTCGCATCCGGTCGCCGAGGTGCGCCAGCTTGGAGAGAAGCTGCAGGCAGCCGCGTCGGGAGCGGCCTGGAATGTGCATGGCAGCGACCTGGCGGCACTGCAGCAGGAGATCGCTGCTCTCGATCCAGCGCTGGGCGAGCGAGCTGCCGCGCTGCTGACGCGCGAGGTGAAGACCGCGCCGACGCTGGTGAAGTACGCTGCGTCGAACGATTATCAGCTGCGTACGCGTGACGAATTGCGCCAGGCCGCGGCGGAGTTGCTGGGCGGCGAGCCGGTTGACGACGCACCGCTGGTCGATCTGGTCGTCGACGCGGAACCGCTCGAGGTGGAGATTGCGACGACGCTCCTCTATGGCGCGTGCCATTCTCCGTACCGGCAGATTCGGCGCCACGTTGCCGAACTCAGCGAGGCGCGGCGCAACGAGATCATCGACCTCGGCGTGCGGCATCGCGGACGGCACGACGAACTGCTGCGCGAATTCTCCTCCGGCCATGCGCTGCGTTTCGACATTCTGATGGATATCGGGGGATTCCGCGATATGCACCGGCATCGGCGCTGTGTACAGATTCTGCAGACGTTCACGCCGCAACACGGTTATGACATCCCCGATGGTGTGCCGGAAGCCGGGGTGCAGCCGCTCTATGAGGAAGTTATGCGCACAGCCCACGCGGCGTTTGGACGCATTGCGGACGGAACGGCACCCGAGGCGGCTCAGTCGGCGCAGTATGTGCTGCCACTGGCGACCAAGAAGCGCGCGCTGTTCAAGATGGATTTCGCCGAAGCGCTCTACATCAGCGAATTGCGCTCGGCGCCGCAGGGGCATTTCTCCTATCGCCGTGTCGCGTGGGAGATGTATCGAGTGGTGCAGCGCACGCATCCGGTGCTGGCCCGGTATTTCCGGGCGACTGACGCCGACGCGCCCGTCGATCTGCTGCAGCGGTAGCGCTGCGGCTCGGCGCTTCGAATCCCCGGGCAGCGCTGACCCGCGCAGTACAATGGCTGGTTCAGCCGTCCACGGAGGACCTGCCTGTGACCCGTAAGATCATCTGTTCTCGTGCGTGCCTGCTGGCCGCCGCCATTGTCATGACGCAAATGCCTGGCCTTTCTCAGAATGCGTCCTTCGGGCCGACGAATCCCTTCTACGCGCCGAGCACGCTGCCGTTCCACGCGCCGCCGTTCGACAAAATCAATGACACCGATTATCAGCTGGCGATCGAAGCCGGGATGGCGCAGCAGAAGCAGGAAATGCTTGCCATCGCCAATAATCCTGCGCCCCCGACCTTCGAGAACACCTATGTCGCGATGGAGAAGACCGGGCAACTCCTGCATCGGGCTATGGCTACCTTCCAGGCCGTCTCCGGGGCCAACTCGAATCCGGTGATTGAGAAGGTGCAGAGCGAGGAAGCTCCGCGACTGGCCGCGCACGAAGATTCGATCTTTTTGAACGCCAAACTCTTCGCGCGCGTGAAGGCCGTCTACGACCAGCGCGAGACCCTGCACCTTGACCCCGACAGCCAGCGGCTGGTGAAGATCGTTTACGACCATTTCGTGCATGCTGGAGCCGCGCTCGGCGAGGCGGATAAGGAGAAGCTGCGGAGCGTCAATGAAGAAGCCGCTAAGCTGGAAGACGCTTTTCAGCGGGGCCTTCTCGCCGACACGAAGAAGGCTGCGTTCGTCACCAGCGATCGTGACTCACTGGCTGGCTTGTCCGATGCTCAGATCGCCGCCGCCACCCAGGCCGCGCAGGGCCGCAAGGTCTCCGGCTACGTGATTCCGCTGCAGAACACGACCCAGCAGCCGGTCTTCGGGGAACTGAGCGATCGAGCGACGCGGCAAACCATTTTTCAGAACGGCTGGACGCGGGGCGAGCAGCCCGGCGGCGATCTGCGCCCGGTGATTGCGCCGCTGGCGCAACTGCGCGCGCAGAAGGCCCAGCTCCTTGGGTTTCCCAATTACGCGGCCTGGGTGCTGGAAGACCAGATGGCGAAAACGCCCGAGACCGTTCTTAATTTCCTGAACCAGCTGATCCCCGCGGCTACAGCCAAAGCCGAATCCGAAGGCAAAGAAATTCAGGCCGTCATCGACGCGCAGCACGGCGGGTTCACGCTCGAGCCATGGGACTGGAATTTCTATGCCGAGCAGGTGCGCAAAGCGAAATACAACCTCGATCAGGCGCAGGTCAAGCCGTACTTCGAAATCAACAACGTACTCGAGAACGGCGTTTTCTACGCCGCGCATCAGCTTTACGGTCTCACCTTTGCGGAACGCAAAGACATTCCCGTCTGGCAGCCGGACGTCCGCGTCTTCGAGGTGCATGACGCCGATGGCAAGCCGCTCGCTCTCTTCTATTGCGACTATTTCAAGCGCGACAACAAGAACGGCGGCGCCTGGATGGACAGCTTTATCGATCAAAGCCGGCTGCTGGGCAATCTGCCCGTGATCTACAACGTCGCCAACCTGCCCAAGCCGGCGCCGGGGCAGCCCGCGCTCATCAGCACCGATGACGTGGTCACGATGTTCCATGAATTCGGTCACGCGCTGCACGGCATGCTGAGCCAGGTCGAATATCCTGCGCTGTCCGGAACGAATGTGCCGCGGGACTTTGTCGAATTTCCATCGCAGTTCAACGAGCACTGGGCGTTTTACCCGGAAGTTTTCCAGCATTACACAAAGAACTACAAGACCGGGGAGCCGATGCCGGCCGAACTGCTCGAGAAGATTCGCAAGTCACGAACGTTCAACCAGGGCTACTCGCTCACCGAACTGCTGGCCGCCTCCATGCTGGATATGCAGTGGCATACTCTCGCGGCGAGCGCTCCGCTCGAGGATGTGGACAGCTTTGAGAAAGCGGCGCTGGTGCGGTCGCACGTCGATTTGGCAGCCGTTCCCCCGCGCTATCGCTCGACCTACTTTCTGCATATCTGGTCGAACGGCTATGCTGCCGGATACTACGCCTACCAGTGGACCGAGATGCTGGACGACGATGCGTTCCAGTGGTTCGAGGAGCACGGCGGCCTGACGCGCGCCAATGGCGACCGCTTCCGGCAAATGGTGCTCTCGCGCGGCAATACGGAGGATTTGTCGAAACTCTACGAGACCTGGCGGGGACGGCCGCCGAAGATCGACGCCATGATTGAGGATCGCGGCCTCAAGGGGAATTGAGGGGCGAAGCGAATCGTTCGCCCGGCTGCCAGGCAGGAGCAAGACAAATCCGGCTCCATGAAAAAAGGCTGCCCAGGCGGACAGCCTTCTTTGCGAAACAGGGCGTTTTACGCCTTGGCGAACGCGGCGATCGCGCTGGCTTCATCGTCCTTTACGTCGAAGACCGTGTAGAGCTTCGTGATCTGCAGCAGATCGTGAACCTTGCGCGTCAGGTTCAGCAGCTTCAGCTCGCCACCCTGATTGCGGGCAGTCGTGTAGGCGCTCACAAGCTCTCCAATGCCCGAGCTGTCGATGTAGTTCACGTCGCCCAGGTTGAGCAGGATGTTCTTCTGCCCTTTGCCCAGAAGGTCGCGGACCGCATCGCGCAACTGCACGCTCCCCTCGCCGAGGGTGATCCGGCCGCCGAGATCCAGAATAGTGACCCCGTCTACCTGACGGGTGCTGATTTTCATACTCACGAGAGATTCCTCCTTGGAAACTGGTACTGCGGAAGTCTTAGGCGCCGGTTGGAGCGGATCCGAGGTGCTTGATGAGCGTCAATTCGGTTCCGGGATGCAGTTGCCTGAAGTGTACCTCATCCATAAACGAGCGGATGAGGAAGATGCCGCGGCCCGAGCCGCGCAGAAGGTTCTCCGGAGCCAGCGGATCGGGCAGCGTCGCCGGATCGAGGCCTTTGCCTTCGTCGGTGATGCGAATCACCAGATCCACGCCGGTATTTTCAAACGAAGCGGTCATCCGTTTTTCCGGGTCGTAGGCGTTGCCGTGGAGCACCGCGTTCACCGCCGCCTCGCGCACCGCCATGGAAATGCGGAAAATCTCGTCTTCATCCACGCCCGCTTTGCGGGCCATCTGTTCGGCGGTTAGTTCGACTTTATTCACGCTGTCCAGCGAGGAATCCAGCGTATAGGTGATGCGGCTTGCCTGCTGTCCTGTCAAATCGGGTCCTCGCCCGCGTTGCGCGGCTTTTCCACGGGCCCATTGCCCGTAGGCGAAGTTTGCTTGCTGGGACCGAAGATGTCAAGCCGTGAAATCCAATGGGGTTGTTCGCGGCGAGAGATGAGTTACTTTGGGGCGGATTACCGAGGTGAGAATGGCTCGCGGGCAGCCGAGGCGATCGGCCTCCTCGGCCCATGCCGATTGGCCTGGTTCGCATATCATGCGACGGCCTGCGCCAACAGACGTGCCACGAACGGCCAGGGCTGTCCTCCCGGTAAGATGGGAATGGACCCATGCCCGGACCAGACGGTCAATCCGGCGCCCCTCCGCCAGCCGAGCCTGCCCCGCAGCAGGGGCGGGGAGCGGCAATTCCCTCGAACCCGGGGGCGAAAGGTGGACCCGGGACGCAGGAAGAGGAGATTCTCGGCAAGGCGTATGACAGCCGGTTGATGAAGCGGCTCATCACCTACCTCTTTCCCTACAAATGGGCCTGCATCACCTCGATTGTGGCGATCCTGCTCAAGGCCGGAGCGGATGTTCTCGGGCCCTACCTGACCATGGTCGCGGTGGACCTGTACCTCACGCCGGCCACGCAGACTACTCCGCAGGAAACGGCCGCGGCCGCGCTGCGCGGGGTGCAGGGCCATCCCTGGGTGGCGCGCTGGCTGAGCCCCTACAGCCACGGAGGCGCGTGGACCGGCGTCAGCGAGCTGGCCGGCGTCTGGCTGGGAGCGCTGATTCTGAGTTATGCGCTCGAGGCGCTGCAAACGTGGCTCATGCAGTGGACCGGCCAGAAGGTCATGTTCGATCTGCGCAGCCAGATTTTTCGGCATCTGCAGCGGATGCATATCGCCTTCTACGATCGCAATCCGGTAGGCCGCCTGGTCACGCGCCTCACCACCGATGTGGACGCGCTGAACGACATGTTTACGTCGGGCGTGTTCGCCATTTTCGAAGACGTCTTCGTGCTGGCGGCCATCGTCTTCGTCATGCTGCGGATGAAGTGGTGGCTGGCGCTGGCGGCTTTCTCCGTTCTGCCGCTCATCCTGGTGGTCACCCGCATCTTTCGCAAGTATGTGCGCGAGTCGTACCGCCGCATTCGCGTCGCGATCGCGCGCATTAATGCCTTCACTCAGGAATACGTGACCGGTATGTCGCTGGTGCAGCTCTTCAATCGCCAGCAGCGGTCCTTTCGCGATTTTTCAGCCATCAATCGGACGCATCTTGAGGCGTTCAAAGACAACATCATGGCGTACGCGCTCTACTATCCGGCGGTGGAGCTGCTCAGCTCGGTGGCCATTGCGCTGATCATCTGGCTGGGCGGCGGCGGAGTGCTGCGGGCGACCGTCTCTCTGGGTATCCTGGTGGCGTTCATGCAGTACGCGCAACGGTTCTTCCGGCCGATCCAGGACCTGAGCGAGAAATACAACATCCTGCAGGCCGCCATGGCCGCCAGCGAGCGCGTCTTCAAGCTGCTCGACACCGCTCCGGAGATTGTCTCGCCGGCGAACCCGACAAGCGGCGACGGCTCCGGACACATTGAGTTCCGTAACGTCTGGTTCACCTACCAGCGGCTGGACGCCGAAACGGCGGCGCGCATCGCGAGCGCGACGCCTGCCGAACTGGCCGCGATGACCGGGATCGAGTGGGTGATGCGTGGCGTTTCCTTCACCGTCGTGCCCAGTCAAACGGCAGCCATTGTTGGCCACACCGGGGCAGGAAAAACGACGATCACCAGCCTGATGATGCGCTTCTACGATGTGCAGCACGGCCAGGTTCTCGTCGATGGGGTCGACGTCCGCGATCAGGATCTGACAAAGCTTCGCCGGCGCTTTGGTGTGGTCCTGCAGGACCCGTTCCTGTTTACAGGAACGGTTGCGGACAACATCCGGCTGGGGACGGAGACGATCACCGACCAGGAGATGCGGCTCGCCGCCGAGCAGGTGAATGTCGACGATTTCATCCAGACGCTGCCTGGGACTTACGCTGAGCCGATCCGGGAACGCGGCGCCGGCCTGTCCACAGGCCAGAAGCAGCTCATCAACTTCGCTCGGGCACTGGCGCATCGGCCCGGCATCCTGATCCTCGACGAGGCGACCTCGAGCGTCGATACGGAGACGGAATTCCGCGTCAGGGCCGCCCTCGAAAAGATGGTCGAAGGCCGGACGTCGGTGGTCATTGCCCACCGGCTGTCTACCGTGCAGCGCGCCGACGTCATCCTGGTGATGCACCGCGGGCAGTTGCGCGAGATGGGCTCTCACCAGGAACTGCTTGCCATGCACGGCATCTACTGGAAGCTCTACCAGCTCCAGTACAAGGACCAGGAGTTGGGCGAGCAGTCCAGCGGGTTAACGCCAAGCCTCGCTGCCGGAATGGACTAAGCAAGGCACAGGTTCCGCGAAGGTAAGGAGGCAGACCAGCGCGGCCTGCGCAGGTTCAGGCCCGTCCCGCAAACTCGCGGGTTTCGGTCGCAACCTTCACCTTTTCGCCTTCCTTCACAAACAGCGGCACGCGAATCTCCAGCCCTGTCTCCAGCCTGGCCACCTTCGTCACGCTGCCGCTCGATGTATCGCCCTTGATGCCGGGTTCTGTCTCGGTCACCTGTAGTTCGACATGCACGGGCAATTGCAGTCCGATCGGATTGCCGTTGTACTTGTGCACCTGCAGCGCCAGGCCCTCGGTCAGGAAGTCCAGCGCACCGCCCAGCCGCTCTTCCGGGAGCGTCAGCGTTTCGAAGCTTTCCTGATCGAGAAAGTGATAGCCCTCCCCGTCGCCGTACAGGTAAGTCGCAGGCACCAGCTCCAGATCCGGCTCCCGGAACTTCTCCCCCGCTCGAAAGGTCTTGTCGAAAACCGCATTCGTCAGCAGGTTGCGCATCTTCAGGCGCACCAGCGTCTGGCCCCCGCGCGCCGTCGGCGAGTTCACCTCGGCTTCCATGCAGTACCAGGGGGCATTCTCGTACTCGAACACCATCTTGCGCTTGACGTCGATCGCCTCGATCAGGACCGCCATGCATGCCTCAAAAAGTGATATCGGGATGGACTCCGTGACCGATTCTATCGTTTGCGGCGTCATCGAACCCGCGCCCGGTTACCATCAGGTCAGATAAAAATGACGGGTTCCCCCAAAATCTTCCTCTCCGCCGGTGAGGCCTCCGGGGAGCACTACGGCACGCTGCTGATCTCCGCCCTGCGCGACGTGCTGCCGGATGCGGATTTCTTCGGCCTCGGCGGAGCCCGCATGGCTGCTCTTGGCTTCCGGCCGATCGTCCGGGCGGAAGACGTTGCCGTCATGGGGATCACGGAAGTCGTGCGGCACATGCCCCGCATTTATCGCGAATACCGGCGTCTCCGCGCCTCGATCGCCGAGGAGAAACCCGACGCCGCCATCCTCATCGATTTTCCGGACGTCAATCTGTCGCTGGCGAAGCATCTCAGCCGCCAGGGAGTGCCGGTGATCTATTTCGTCAGCCCCCAGCTATGGGCTTGGAAGAAACACCGCATCCGGAGCGTCCAGCGGTACGTCGACCGGATGCTGGTCATTTTTCCCTTCGAGGAGCGCTTCTATCACGATCACGGGGTCGAGGCCGAGTTCGTCGGCCATCCTTTGGCCGAACTCGACCCTCCCGCAGTCTCTCGTGAGGATTTTGCTCGCCAGAACGGCCTGGACGCCTCCCGGACGTGGATTGGCCTGCTGCCGGGCAGCCGCGGCAAGGAAATCCGCCTCAATCTGCCGGAGATGGTGCGGGCGGCCGGTCTGCTCGGGCTGCATGCCGAGTTTCTTGTGCCGCTGGCCCCCACTCTCACCGGCCCGCAGCGGGGTCATATCCGCGGGCTGCTGGTGGAGTTGCTGGCCAGCCAGGCCGCGCCCCCGCGGATTCACCTGGTGGAGGACGCCCGCGCCGTGCTGCACCACGCCCAGGCGAGCGTGGTGGCCAGCGGAACGGCGACGGTGGAGGCGGCCCTGATCGGCAACCCCTTCATCGTGGTCTACCGCATTTCGCCCCTGAGTTACTCCGTCGCCAAACGCGTCGTGGACGTGCCCCACGTGGCCATGGTGAACCTGATCGCCGGAAAACGCATCGTACCCGAACTGATTCAGGGTGACTTTACGGCAGAACATGTCGTCTCACACCTCAGGCCGTTGCTTGAAAATGAGCCCGCGCGGATCAGGATGCAGGCCGGCCTGCGCCAGGTGGAAGATATGCTGCGATCGGACGACAGCGCCATCGGCCGTGTCGCCCAGATAACGGCCCAGATGCTGCGACATTCAACGATGCTTGAGGAAAGACAGAGCCCGGTTCCATGAGGAAAGACACAATCGCTACGCCTGCGCGGGTCGCGCCATCGCCCAATTCCCGATTGATTGCAGTTCTGGTCGTTCTTTGCGGGCTGGCTGCGGCCCTGAAGTCTCACGCTCAAGCCGTCCCGGCCAGGCCGACGCTCGATATCACCGCGTATACCATCGACGCGACAATCGATCCCAAAGCGCATACCCTGGACGCGACAGCCCAGGTAACGTTCACTCCTCTGGAAGACCTGCCCACCGCGGTTTTCAGCCTGCATGGCGCGCTGAACGTCGATAAGGTGACGGATGCAAGCGGCGCGAGCCTGAATGGCACCAAGGGACCCAATGCGACCCTGGTGGTGACGCCCCCGACGCCGCTGGTCAAGGCGCAGGCGCTCACCTGGACCTTCCACTACTCCGGCCAGCTGGAGGGGGGCGAGGGTGGTCCTGTTGAGGGACTGACGCTTGCCTCGGTAGGCGACCCGATCAGCTATCTGCTCTACGCGGGCGCCTGGTTTCCAATGACCGGCTACACCACCGATCGATTTACCGCCGAGATGCACATCAAAGCGCCCACTGGGTACCGCGTCGTCGGCAGCGGAAGTACCGGCGCGCCCAAAGACGCCGGCAACGGCGATCAGGAATGGGACTTCAAGTGGGATAAGCC